>NZ_JAGHQV010000060.1:0-28192 GCF_017744175.1 Thalassotalea sp. G20_0
ATCCCATCCCGAACTCAGCAGTGAAATGACCGATCGCCGATGGTAGTGTGGGGTCTCCCCATGTGAGAGTAGGTCATCGCCAGGCACCCAACAGAAAAGCCCAGTTGAGCAATCAACTGGGCTTTTTTTATATGCTAAAAAGTTACATCAAGGGAAATGAGATCACGGCAAACATTTTGAAGATATCCATGATCTGACTCATTAACACTGCCCAGCTAACATTTGAGTTTCAAGTGGGTAAGCAAGCCTTATTCACTCGAATACTGCTCCATACCCTGCCCAGTGTATTTCTATTTTATTGTCCTGAATAACACTCCCTATATAGCCGACCATCTTCTGATTGTGGATAATGTCCCCCGGAAATAACAACAATAATTATTGCCCGGCGGTTCGCTGGCAGGAGCTTCAGGTGACCCCATCCCTTCCCGTTATCTGGCGCATAAAGCGTTTGTATGTCCGTTTTATGCTGGCTTTTATTGGTCATGGGCTGGCCAAGGCCTGTCGGACTGACAAGCTGATTCAGCAGGAAATCGAATCATTGCCCGATGGTTTTACCTTTTCCATGAGTGTTATGTCCCGTGGCCCGTGTTTGTATATGAAGAAAAGTGACGGGCGAATAAAACCGGGTCGTAAAAACAGTGAAACAAAGCCCGATGTGGATATTCAATTCAAACATCTCGCCCACGCTTTTAATACGCTCTCTTTTCTGGAAGGCACAACCGATGCCTTTGCCAGGGAGCGAATGGTGGTAGATGGCGATCTTTCTGCTTCCATGAAACTGGTCCGTTGCTTTGAGCGACTGGAAGCGATCGCACTTCCCCGGTTTATAGGCCGGAAAATCATGCGTCATTACCCGAAGATTTCCTTAACGGAAAAGCTGATGGGGGCAGTTCAAATCTATCTGGGAGTGTTTTCCGGTTTTGTTATGGGGGTGTTTGCCAAATGAGCCGCAGTTATTATGAATTCTATAATCCTGTCAAAATCGTTTCAGGCAATGAAGCCCTGGAGCATATACCCTATGAACTGGCCAGCCTTGGGGTAAAGAAGCCTTTGATTATTACCGATGGCGGGGTGCTTAACGCCGGTTTAATTGAGCCCGTCAAGCGGGCCCTGGTGGTTGACGGGGTTCCGATGGCGGGTGTCTATAGTGATGTACCGCCTGACTCATCAACCAGTGTCGTATCTGCCATCACCCGATTTTATCGTGAGAATGGCGCGGATGGCATTATTGCCATTGGCGGTGGATCGGTGATTGATACATCAAAGGCGGTAAATATTCTCGTGTCTGAAGGCGGCGATGATCTTCTGGCTTACAGTGGTTCTGGTGCGCTGACTAAACGACTAAAGCCGTTATTTATTCTGCCAACGACGGCGGGTACCGGTTCAGAAGTGACCAAAGTTGCGGTTATTCGCGATGATGCCACGGGTCGTAAAGTGCCTTATAGCTCTTCATTTCTGATGCCTGATGTGGCGGTTCTTGATCCACGGATGACACTGACATTGCCACCGCATATTACCGCTGCCACCGCCATGGATGCAATGACTCATGCCATTGAAGCGTTTCTGGGGACGGCCAAGAATCCGATCAGTGATGCCTATGCCGTTGCAGCGATCAAAGGCATACGGGAAAACCTGCTTCGGGTGCTTGCCACACCTGATAGCCGGGATCTCCGACTGAAGCTGGCAGAATCAGCCACCATGGCGGGCATTGCCTTTTCCAACTCCATGGTTGGGCTGGTACATGCCATCGGGCACTCCCTTGGGGCGATAACCCATCTTCCCCACGGCGTCTGCATGAGTCTGATGTTGCCTTATGTTCTGGAATACAACCTGCCCCGGTGTGAACAGGCGATCGGAGAACTGCTGCTTCCCCTGGCCGGTGCAGATTTTTACAGCAAAATACCCGAACAGCGGCGAGCTGCTGAAACCATCATCTATATTCGTGCCATGCGGGATGAACTCTTTGAGCAAACAGGGCTGCCAAGAACATTGTCAGAAAGTGGCAAGGTGCATGAGTCTCAACTGGAAGACATTGCTCGTATGAGTATTGACGATGGTGCACTGCTCTATAACCGGATTGATGCCAGTTATGAGCAGGTACTGGGGCTGTTGAAATCAGCCTGGTAGGTCGCTATCAAAAAGACGTCGGATCTCATCCAACAGGCGGGAGTCCAGTACTATGGCCTCCTGCTCCATCCATTTTGCATCATCGGCAAGCGTATTGATAAAGGGGTGTTGTGAGTACTTTCTGGATTGAGGACAGATATCTTTCCGCCAGGCAATTTTCCCCTGTTTTATTCCCAGTTTGAAATGGGGCTGATACTCTTTCCACCAGTCAGGAATGAGTAACTTCAGTGGTTTATTCTGAGCCCGGGCCAGTGATGAGGCGATATCAAGACCCTTCTGATCCAGGTCACCAAAATGACACCATCGGTAGTCCGGGAAAAACGACAATAGCTTTAACGCCATCTTTTGGTTATTTCCCGGAACGAACAGGGCGATAACATTTTCCGGTAAAGGCAGGTGTTGCCAGGCACCGGCATTTTCCACCGTAATGATATTTACCGGCGCTTCACACTGTATACTTTGCAGCTTGCCCAGAGCAGTTTCATTGATGATGACCGCATCTGAAAAGGCCATTTCATCCCGACAATTAATCATCCTTCCAGCAAAATGCAGCTGACATTCCATTCGGGTGCGGAGTTGAATCAGTTCGCTGTCTCGTGTTGCTATCCCAGACGGTGTTGACGCCTGTTTCTTGGAGTGTTCGCCCCAAATAGCATTAACTACACGGCTATGGATATGCCCTGGTAGCGGTGATATCAGATGTTGGGTGAGAAATGCTTCCCTTGTTTCACCCTGCTCCAGTGAAGTTTGCCAGTTGTTGCCGAACTGCCTTTCCATATACTCCAGAAAACTCTGGCGGTCATGGGCGGTTCTCAGGACAAAATCATTGTTTCTTTGGCGAAAGCTACACTGCTCGACCCAGCCCACCTTGATCAGGCGGGTCAGAAAGGCCGGCATTTGCCGGCCTTTCTGACGATAGCTGTCTGCTAACAAGTCTAACGCAATCGGTATGGCATCTTCTGGCTGGAATGTCACGATTCAGCCCCCTGGGGCAGCCTGCCTTTTACGCCAGAGAAAATAACATGCTCGTAAGGTTCCATCAGACGCACCATCCGATAAGTAATGCCATTTTTAGGCAAAACATTATCCGGTGCACCAACCAGCAGTTGCAGGGATTGATGGTCACAGAGCTCTTCCAGGGTGGCCAGTGCCCTGGCGTCAAGCCGTGCTGCTTCATCCAGGAATAACAGACGACTGGCGGCGTGTCCTTTGCCATCGCGGTTATTGGTAGCGACTTCCCATGAATGCAGCACCATAGTAAGAATGGCCAGACCGGTACCAATGGCTTCACCGGTGGAAAGATTGGTTGGGTTGGCCGGTTCATACTGACTGCTGCCAGCCCGCTGAATCAGGATGTTCAGGCGAATGTACTCACGATAATCCAGTAGTTTATCGCCAACGATGGTACCCCCGGTCTCCTTCTTAAAGAGGTATTCCAACGCCGCTTCCACTGTGATGTCCGGTTTACGGAACAGATCTGCGTAAAACTCCTGCTGCAGGGCATCCAGTATTTTCTGGAAACTGTCGATCACCTCCAGCTCAATTTTGATCGCCCGGATGGTGCCAAAATGCACACTGGACAGGGCGGCGTTCAGCTGATGAATCTGTTTACGCTCTTTGTTGATCTTGCGTTGAATGTTCTGCCCGAGGCTATCCGATTCGGCGAGGAAGCGTTTCTCGGCGTCTTTTAACAGGGTCTCCAGGCGAGTCAGCCGTTCTTCCAGCAACTCCAGGTTTTGCCTTGGGTCATCCGATTGATACAGCGTTTTATCCATGCGCTGGGCAAGATACGTTTGTGAATCAATAAAGCATTGGAACAGTGCGGGCAAATCCGCGCTGCTGCCTTTCTCTATTTGTTGATAAAGACTGTCCTGCCCATTTTTCTGTTCATTCTTCTGTTCATGCTCCAGGGCCTTTGCCAATGCAACCCTTGCTGTCGCCAAACCGTCACGTAAAGCGTCACTATCCTGAGTCAGCAGGTGATGAATATGCAACCGATGTTGCAGCCCGGACTGTTCCGCCTGTTGAACAATCCGCTCATGGCTGGTGGTGGCTTGTTGCGCTTTTGGTTCCAGCTGATGAATATCCGCTATGGTATCACTGAGTCGCTCCTCAACTTTTTTCCGTTCTGCTGCAACAGTGCTTTGTGCGATGTTTTGCTGTTTGATTTCCAGAATAAGTTCAGACTTTTCTGCCTTGATGCTGGTTAACTGTGCAGCACACTCTTCCTTCAGACCCACTTTCCAGGTCAGGGGAATATCAACAATTTGTCGTTTGAGCTCTGATTGCTGATGAATATTTTGACTCAGGAGGGCATTGATAGAGTGGATGTTTTTCTCAAGTGAGTGGCACTGCTCACGAAGTTGTGTCGCATACTTGTTTTGCCGTTGCTCCTGCTGTTGTTTAGTTTCGTAATCATTCCTGAGTTGATTTTGCAGGTTCTCTTTTTCTTCCTGACGTGCGACAGACTCTGCAAAGCGCAGATTAGGGGCTTTGTCCATGGCCGACGTCAGCAGGTCTTTCTGCTGGTGGTAATGGCTTAACTGCTGCTTCAGCTGTTCCAGTTCTGCTCGCAGGGCATCCAGATTCTCTACCGGTGGCTGCTGAATATAGAAACGATGGTCACTGAGTTGTCGGATCGTCTGCTGATATTTGTCCACCCAGGCTTTAGCGTCAGTGGCACTTTGCAGTTGCTCATGGAGAGCCTCTAATGATTGACGATCGGGGTCGTCATTCAATAGCCAGGCACTGGTTTGCCACTGTTCAAGACAGCGTACAACACCGTTCAGAATGGTTTTCTGCTGCTCAGTATCGGCCAGATCAACCGTCAGTGATTCGACCCGGGCTTCCAGCTGCTCCAACTGCTCGGTAAGCTCATTAACCGGCGGCTCCTGAACACCAAGCCACTGGCTTTTGGCGGACAGCTGATCGAGAAGTTGCTGGCATTTCTCCAATTGTCGTTTGCCAATGGCCAGTTCCTGCAGCTGATCCAGCAGCTGTTCTTCCTGCTGCCGCAGTCTTTCCTGCTCTTTCTCCCGGGCCAGTCGACCTATGGTCGGGAACTCAGGTTCCCGGCTTAAACGGGCAACATTGCTGGCGATTTCTACCAGGACACTGCCGTCTTCTTTCTGCTCAAGGGGGGTATGGAGATACTCTTCTTCCGAAAAAGACGCTCCCGGTGTGCCACCCAGAAGCCAGACATGATCCGGACGGTCGCTTTCTTCGCGGATAATAGCAGCAGCTTTGCTGATGTCCCGAACCTGGATGGCGTGGCGTAACGGGCCAAACTTGGCCTCCAGCCAGGCCGCTTCTTCCAGGGAGATATCATCGTTATCAAAATATTCACTGATCACCACTCCGCCGGTCATCTCCGCCAGCTTTTGCAGTTGTTGCAGCTCTGTTGATGCCTTGATTTCCAGCTGTGCCATGCGGGTGCGCAGCTCTTCCAGATGCTTGCCAAGCTGCACATCGGCCTGCAGGTTTTCCTGCTGTTCCTGGCTGATTTGCTGGCGCAGGGTGATAAAGTCATTGTGGCTATCCATCAGGGCAGTCGGGCGGATGGCTTGAATCTCCTGACCCAGTTTGCGGGCATCCAGCCAGTGAATATTATCCTGACGGGCCTGGGTAAGGCTGCCCTGGAGTTGTACCATTGTCTGTCTGGATTGCTGGATTTGTCCGCCAAGGGTATCTATTTTCTGTTGCTGGAATTGTTGCTCATGAGTGGCGGTGTTCAGGCTGGTGTTCCAGCTGGCTTCATCCTTAATCCTGTTACGCCATTCTTCTGGAAGCATCGCAACGGCCTGTTGCAGCTTCTTAAGTTGCTCTTCTTCTTTCTGGCGCTGTTGCTGTTGTCTGACCAATACCGGTATCTGTGCAGCCAGTGTTGTTTGTTGCTCATGGTGATGTCGCCAGTGGTCGCTGCGGCTGGCTGCCTGTTTCAGGTCAATATCGGTATCACCAAACGTCGCCAGCAGAGACAGAGTTGCCTCGAAATGCCCGCGAATGGTTTCCGCCTCATCCAGTAGTGGCTTCTGGCTGTAATAGCGGCCGGAAACGTCATTTTCAGCCTGCAGCAACGTTCCCATTAACGGGGTGAGTGCGTCTGCTGCCAGGTCTGGTTGGTCAAAGCTGTCACGCACTTCATTCAACGCCCTGAGGGCGGCAAGGTATAATCCGGCTTTTCGAGCTTCTTCAGAATAGGCCTGCTCGACACTGGTCAGCTGTTTTACCAGTTGTGCAATATCATCCTGCAGGCGCTTAAGCTCAGCGGACTCTTCTTCATACTGGCTTTCCAGTAATGCGTTCTGTTCGCTCAGCTCTTCCAGCTGCTGGTTGTGGTTGCCCTGCTCATTTTCCAGCCTTTGCAGATCGGTATGCAGTCGTTCAAGGTTTTTGGCATGATCGAGGCGCTCGTTAGCGTCTTCTTCGCGGCTTGCCAGTTCACTTTCAAGGGTATCCAGGGTCAGCAATCGTGCTTCAATGGCCGACAGCTGTTGTTTTTTGGTTTCCAGCTCCAGTTGTGCCTGATGCTCCTGCTGGCGTTTATCTTTCAGCTCAGCCTGAAGTTTGGTCTGTTGTTTTTCTGACCATGCCAGAACATGTTCGCCAAGGGCATAGCTGGACTCCAGAATCTCCCGAATGACCTTCCGGTCACTGCGGGTGCTTTCTATCTGTCGACGGGTTCGCTGGGTCTGTTGCAAGGCACTTTGCATGGAGCCAATGGATTGGCGTACCTGATCATCCGCCGGCAGCAGATAATCCCTCAGTCCTTTTTGCAGCTCTGACGACAAGCCGCCGTAGAGGCTGGTTTCCAGCATACGGTAATAACGCTGGCGATCCTGGCTGTTTTCCATTCGGCGGGGAATAATCCGCTGCTCGAACTGCCAGTTCATGTACTGGGCGGTGGTGTTGAAGCTTTGCAGTTCACCGCCCATCATGGTGACCTGATTTCTCAGGGCCTTACCATCCAGAGGCTCGTATAAGCCATTTTCGCCGGGCACCGGCCTCATCACCAGATCACGCACCGGAACCTCATCATCGACACCGGTAATGGCAAACAGTTTTAGCTCGACTTTCGGCTGGCTCAGGCGACGAATCTGGACACCGGCTATTGCCCGCCTGCCGTCGTAAAGTTCGTAATCCACCAGGCTGTAACAGGTACCGGCACTGATGCGTCCCCAGATACCATTATCACTGCGATCCTGTCCGCTGTCGGAATTGTTACGCAGGCGAACCAGACGATTATCGGGTACCCGGTTAATCAGCAAGGCACCCATAATGGTGGTCTTACCGGCACCGTTATGGCCGATGAGGTTGCTCATTAATGGGTGCATGTCCAGAGTCTTGAAGAAGACACCCCGGAAGTTAACCAGTGTCAGGCTGCGGATCTTGGTTCTTTTCTGGCTCATGCTTCCTGCTCTTGTTCAAGGGCCTGTTCAGCAATAACGGTGTCGTCTTCACCGTAACGCTTTTCCTGCGGTTCATCTTCCGGATCATCTTGTGAACCAGAGCTTTCCTGCATCACCTGCTCTTCATGGTCATTCAGGCTGATATAACCGTCACGAACCAGCTGCTCCATGGCTGCCCTGGCGGCTTCTGGTGACGATGCCGTTGAGCGGATAGGATCAATGAATCGCAGCAACGGTGCCTGGGTCTGCAGACGGCCGGCCTGGTTGCCTTCCAGCCTTACCATGCCCAGCCTGGCCAGTTGTCGGATTGCCTTACGCAGGGTTTCCATGGCTTTTTCACGGTCTGCCTGGGTCTCGATTCTTTTTCGTTCCAGCAGTTGGCAAAGGTATTCATTGTCCAGCAGCAGTCGCAGCCGCTCGTAGATGGCATCGGCGGATATCCAGCCACTGCCTTCCAGTTGCTCAGGGTCGAGATGGAACATGGCCAGAACCTGACCAACGACCATGGTCAGTTCATCCAGTTTTCTGGCACGGATCAGGCTTTTGCCGGCGGTGCCGGGGCGGAGGTAGTAATACGCTTCCGGTGCCTGAACAAGGTCAATACCATACCGGAGGTAGTGCTCGACCAGCAGGGAAAAACCATCCTGGAGAATATTGAAAATCCGGTGGTGGCGAGCGTCGATATGTTCACCCCGACGCAGCCGGGTATCCAGTTCCGGGAAGCATTCATCATTGATCAGATCGGCGAGCTGCTGGTAGGGGTTATCGGTCAACAATCGGTTTCTCTCTTTCCAGGCGGAGTGTGTTAGGGGTCAGACTCAGGCGTTCCACGTAAAACTCAGGAGCGATGGCTGGCAGAACCGGGTACCACTGATGATCGGCAATGTTCTGACGGTTTTGCTGGTGGCCCATTTCAGTAAGGGCGCTGAACAGCCAGCCTGCCACCATGTTCAGTTTTTCCATAGGCCACTGGCTGGCCAGCTGTTCCAGTGCCTGTTCGTAGGATGGCAGTATGCCGGACTGTTGCTCCTGCCTGACCAGCCATTCCTTAACCTGCTGCTTCAGGGCGTCAAAGTCTTCGATGGCCGTCAGCTCACCTTCATCATGGATTATCCGTGCCAGATTTTCTTTCGGCCGGGGTGGTTCAATATCCCGCAACCGGGCCAGCGGTTCTTCGTTGGCGTAGCGCAGATACCAGGGCAATGCCTGATAACTTCGGATGCCTTCCCGCACCCGCTCCATCAGCGCCTTACGCTCATCCATGGTGACAAACTGACGCAGGTATTGATGAACCCGGTGGTGGAAACCTTCCCAGTGGTTCATGCGTTCGCTACTCCAGTGCTCGATACGGTCAAGATGTTGCTCCAGCCGGATAACACTGTTGATGGCATCGTGTCGACCAGCGTGTTCGCAATAGCGGGAAATGGCGTCCAGCAGTGAGCGAAGTTCGTGGCACGAGGCCAACAGCAGTTGCTGTAAGTCCTGAAGATGATTCTGGGTGCTGGTCAGCAACTGTTCGCACTGGCTGATGCTGTTTTGCCAGTCCTGCTTCAGCAGTTCCACCACTTCTTTGCGGGTGTTGATGGCTTCCTGGTCCAGCTGACGTTGACGATGGTCAATGGAGGTGACCAGCTGGTTGACGGTAATGTTCAGCGGCGCTTCTACCTGAAGCTTCCAGAACGGTTCATTGCCCCCCTGTTCAGCGGAATCCCTGATCTCCCTGAGGTGCGTGGCAACCGTCATAAACAGGGTACTCAGTGCTTCTTTTGACGCTTCCATACCGACACATACGGAATCGACAATCTGTTCGGACAGCGGTGTGATCAGATAAGCGTGATGTCGATGCCCACCGCCTTCAAGGCAGATCAAAAGGTGTTGCTGAAGGAGACGGCGGATCACCTCGTTACAGCGTTTTGAAGAATCCTCACTGTTATCGTCCAGTCTTGCTTTCTCCACGCTCTGGAATACCACATGCAGCTCTTCTTCACTGAATTCCGGTTGTGATTCCGTTTCTTTCCAATAGCGCAGTGCTGCCAGGTAGGCGAGATCGGCGGGTTGCAGTTTCAGGCTGATACCCTTAGTCAGGATGGTGCTGATCAGTGACGGGATGTTTTTTGATGCTGGCAATCACTACTCCATCAATCATAAGGTGCTGTACTGGGAGAACGTGGGGCAGAACCCTGTTATAGCTCAGAATTTAAGCCAGATTTATTATGAGAAAAACTGGTAATAGCGTAAAGCAATAAACGGATTATTGGCTGGAATATATTCTGACGATCCAGCATAGACAGTAGAAAGGTCGGTGAGTTCATTGAAAAACAGCTTTGTAGAACAGATTCGATGGATAGCGGTAAAACCACGAATGAAATGATTCAAATTATTTTTTAGCGATCGGTACTTGCAAGGAGGAAAACACAGGCGTATCGTTCATCGTGATTTAACGATTAAGGTATAAATGGGTGTGTAATGACACAATGCCTGCAAAGTCTCACTGATTTTCAGTTTAACGAGTCTGAAGAGAAGGAATTGGCCGCTTATGCCAAAGCCATTGGGCATCCGGCACGGGTCAGGCTGTTACGGATACTGGCGGGGCGGGTGTGTCTGGGTTCTGATTTGGTGGGGCAGCTTGGTCTTGCTCAGTCCACGGTTTCAGAACATCTTCGCATTCTGCGGGAAGCCGGATTGGTGCATGCCGAAGTAAAGCACCCCAAAACCTGTTTTAGCCTTCGTCCGGAAGCTATCCAACGGGTTCAGCAGTTACTGGCGGATATTAATGGCGTTTTCACCCGTTTCAGCTAATACGAATTGGTTTGTCTCGTTCCCATGTTCAACGTGGGAACGAGGAAAGAATGTTGGTTTTTTTGGTATTTTATTATCGTTTTTCGACGATTGTCGATAGTGTGTAGAGGCTCAAATCATGGGTGTTTTTGAACGTTATTTAAGTGTCTGGGTGGCTCTGGCCATGGTGGCAGGGCTGGTCGGTGGAACACTCTTTCCATCACTGTTTGCCACCCTGGGAGGCTGGGAGTACGCCAGCATTAATTTTGTGATTGCGGTGCTGATCTGGCTGATGATTTATCCGATGATGATGCAGATCGACTTTACTGCAGTAAAAAACATCCATCGTCGTCCAAAAGGCCTGATTGTCACGCTCACTGTCAATTGGTTGATTAAGCCATTTACCATGGCACTTCTGGCGATCCTGTTTATTCGCTATATCTTCGGTAGCTTTACTGGCTTTATTGCTCCCGAGCTGGGTGATGAATACATTGCCGGCATGATCCTGTTGGGCGTTGCGCCCTGCACCGCTATGGTCTTTGTCTGGAGTCAGCTGACCCGTGGTGATGCCAATTACACACTGGTTCAGGTGGCGGTGAATGATCTGGTGATGGTGGTGGCTTTTGCGCCGATTGCTGCGTTTCTGCTGGGGGTTACCGATGTGATCGTACCCTGGAGTACGCTCTTTCTGTCCGTCGTATTATTTATCGTTATTCCGTTACTGGCCGGGCTGATCACCCGAAAAGTTCTGCGCTCTGAACAGGCGTTACAGACCTTTGGTCACCGGGTGAAACCGCTGTCAATCCTGGGTTTGATTCTGACCGTAGTGTTGCTGTTTGGTTTTCAGGCACCACGGATTCTGGCCAATCCTGTCGATATCGTACTGATCGCTATTCCTTTGATTATTCAGACAGTACTGATCTTCGCCATTGCTTACTTTTGGATGTACAAGTGGAAAGAACCACACAGTGTTGCTGCCCCCGGTGGGATGATTGGTGCCTCTAACTTCTTTGAGCTGGCAGTGGCCGTTGCGATCAGTCTGTTTGGTCTGAACTCCGGCGCTGCACTGGCGACAGTGGTCGGTGTATTGGTTGAAGTGCCGATCATGCTGGCGCTGGTGGCTTACGCCAATCGTACCCGCGATCGTTTCCCGGTTGCCCACGCCAGTTAATTACCTTCCCGTTGACTCGACTACCGACAGGTTTCGGTAGTCATCCTGAAAATATATAAAGAGATAAGGACAAAACGATGTCGTCTATTACTGTATTTGATCCTGCCATGTGCTGCTCTTCTGGCGTTTGTGGTCCAAAGCCGGACCAGAAGCTGTCTGTTTTTTCTGCTGATCTGAGTTACCTGGAAACGCTGGGACACCGGGTGACCCGTCATAACCTGGCGCAGGAAGCGGCTGCATTTGCCGCCAACCTGACGGTCAGGGTCCTGCTGGAAGCCCATCAAACTGACGCGCTGCCCATCATTATGCGCGATGGCGAAATGGTCAGCTACGGAACTTACCCAACCCGTGAGCAACTGGTTGCCATGGCGGCTGGTAAACCGGTTGAAACCGCTGAATCTGAACCGGTAACGACGGCTTCTGCCGGTGGTTGTGGTTGCAGTGGTGGCTGTTAAGGAGAAATGTGATGAAATTCCTGGAAAATATGCCACGGGTGTTGTTCTTTACCGGCAAGGGCGGCGTAGGAAAAACCAGCACCGCTTGTGCTACTGCTGTCCGCCAGGCCAGTGCCGGGGAAAAAGTATTGCTGGTGAGCACCGATCCTGCATCCAATGTGGATGAGGTACTTGAAACCCGGTTAAGTGGTGAACCGACGGCAGTAAACCAGGTTAACAACCTGTTTGCCCTGAATATTGACCCTCGTGCGGCCGCTGCCGCCTACCGGGCAAAGGCGATTGATCCCTACCGGGGTGTGCTGCCGGATGCGGTCCTTGAGAATATGGAGGAGCAGCTGTCCGGGGCCTGTACCCTTGAGGTTGCTGCTTTTGATGCCTTTACCGAACTGCTGGCCGATGAGCAGGTCACCGCAGCGTTTGACCGGGTCATTTTTGATACGGCACCCACCGGCCACACCCTGAGGTTACTTTCTCTGCCCAAGGCATGGACGGGTTTTGTCGAGGACAGTACGACAGGTGCATCTTGTCTTGGCCCCCTGGCGGCTCTGGAAAAACAGACAGCGTTGTACGCCCGGGCCGTGGAGATTCTTGCCGATGAAAGCCAGACGCGGTTGATGTTAGTCACCCGCCCTGATGGCGCGGCCCTGAAAGAAGCTGCACGCACCAGTGGCGAGTTGCTGGAGTTGGGTATCACTAATCAGCATCTGGTGGTGAACGGCGTATTCACAGCCACCGATACCAATGACCCGGTTGCCATTGCCCTGGAGACCCGTGGCAGAAATGCCTTGAGTGGTATGCCAGAGCAGTTGCGTCATCTGCCGGTGTCGACCATTGCCATGTCGGCCAATCCTCCTGTTGGTCTTGAAGGGCTGAAAACGTTTTTTGATCAAAGCCCGGGTAAAATAGCAGCGGAACAGGAACGATTCGACACAACGCCGGAAAGTTCTGATCTGAACCAGTTTATTGATGGACTGGCAGAAAGTGGCCGGGGCATTGTGATGACCCTGGGTAAAGGCGGTGTTGGCAAAACCTCCATCGCCGTTATGATCGCCCGAAGGCTGGCTGAACAGGGCTTGCCGGTCACGCTCACGACAACAGACCCGGCAGCCCATGTGCACGATGCTGTAGGGCAGGTGACGGATAATCTGGTGGTTGAGCGTATCAACCCTGTTGAGGAGATTGAGCGTTACCGTACCGAGGTGTTGGCTGACGCTGCTCATCTTGACGATGATGGGCGTGCATTGCTGGAAGAGGACCTGAGATCCCCCTGTATTGAGGAGATTGCGGTCTTTCAGGCCTTTGCCCGTACCGTGTTTAAGGCCGATAACCGCATTACCATAATTGATACCGCGCCTACCGGGCATACGATCTTGCTGCTGGATGCAGCCCAAAGCTACCACCGGGAAGTATTGAAGCGTGGCGATGCTCACTCAGAAGAGGTGACCGGGCTGCTGCCACGATTGCGGGACCCTGAGTTTGCCAGGCTGCTGATCTGTACGTTGCCGGAAGCGACACCGGTGCATGAGGCCGCTGACCTTCAGGAAGATCTGGCCAGGGCCGGCATCAAACCGGCGGGCTGGGTGGTAAACCAGTCACTGACACCCCTGGAGGTAACGGATCCTCTGCTGGTATCCCGTCGGAAGAGGGAAACTGATTATCTCAATGAGATTACCGCCAGCCACAGTGACGTCATGTATCTGCTTCCCTGGCAGGAAGGAGGGCTGCATTAATTAATCGTGGTAAAACCGGGGCCATCGCAGAAATATGCCGGTGGCTCCAGCCTTGCACGACCAACCCCAAAGCCCATTTGAAACCATTTCAATCCCTTCTCCCATCGGTATTCCAGTGTTATCAATACCCGGTCAAGCCCATTCCTCCATAAAGACAGTTATAAATATTTCTATGATTTTAGAATAATAGTTGAAGCTGTTTTTTCATTCACCTAATATACGCCCACCGACAAGCTACATGCTGATGATCCCATAAGAGGAAGAGGGCACTGATCTTATATTCATAACCGATCAGGCAGATCAGCAAGAGAATTTTTTTAAAATGTATATTTCTGTTTTTCTGGAATTATTGATATGAGCATACAACAGCAGATAACCGATGCTATCGAGCCAGTCATAAAACCGGCACTGGAATCCACCATGGGCGCTGATATGGCGCGGAGTCTGGTGGATACACTGGGTACCTTTATCTTTCTGGCCGGTGAACTGACAATTCTGTTCCTGATTGTCAGCTTTATTATTGGCGTGATCCTGGAATATATGCCAGCGGAAAAAATTCAGAAGATACTCGGTTCCAAGGGAGGCAAAGGTTATGTTTCCGCAGGCCTTCTGGGGGCGCTGACACCCTTCTGCAGCTGCTCTACCATTCCGATGTTGACCGGTCTTCTTAAAGCCAGGGCAGGATTTGGTCCGACCATTACCTTCCTGTTCACCTCGCCACTGATGAACCCGATTATTGTCGGTCTGTTGCTGGCAACCTTTGGTATGAAAGTGACGGTCATTTACTTCGCCATTGCCCTGACCGTTTCCGTAGCCGGTGGTTACATTCTGGAGAAAATGGGCTTTGAACGCTTTGTTCGCAAAGACGTGGTTTATGGTGAAACAGCAGCGGCCAGTTGCTGTGGCAGCAAACCTGCGCCCAAGACCAGCTGTTGCGATACCGCTCCATCTGTTAATAAAAACAGCAGCTGTTCTGATGCCAAACCAGCTCCGGTGACGTCTACTGGTTGTGCAACCGCCTGTGGCGACAGCAAGCCCAAAAGTGATGATCGCTGGGGCCGCATCTGGGGTGAAACCTGGAGCCAGTTCAAGAAGATCTTCCCGATCCTGATGCTGGGTGTGGGTATTGGTGCCTTTACTTATGGGTTTATTCCTGCGGACTTTATTGCCCGGTATGCCGGTCCGGACAACCCACTGGCGATTCCATTTGCCGCGGTTATTGGTGTGCCCCTGTATATTCGGGCTGAAGCGGTGATTCCCCTGGCATCTGCCCTGGCGGCTAAAGGCATGGGAATGGGGGCCCTAATGGCGTTGATTATCGGTAGTGCCGGAGCCAGCCTGACAGAAGTCATTCTGCTTAAGAGCCTGTTCCGCAACCCGATGATTGTTGCCTTCCTGGTGGTGATTTTTACCATGGCAATCTCTGCGGGTCTGGTTATGACCGTTATCTGACACCTGTTGAATATTTTCCCCAGCTGCCGGTATTGCCTGAAAATATCAAGATGAAGGCGACCGGTCTGGGGGGACACCCTTCATTACCTTAAAGCACGTCCTAAAAAAGGCAGGAGCATTGTCGAAGATACTCTCTGATCGGATTTTTCAGAATTCACAGGGGATTTACCATGTCTTCTTCGCCTTCTTTGCCTTCCAGGGATCAAGTGTGTCAGACGCTTCAAAACCTTGCCAATACAGGGGGTATTAATCATCCAGTCCGCCTGAGTGGCAGTCATCAACTGAAAGCAGATGAGCCAAAAGTTAACTGGATGAGCCGAACGGTCAAATCATTAACGCCTCAGAAAACAGTCTCTGTCGATGGTCAGCAGAAACAAAAAGCGGTTAATTTGATCAGGCAATATTCTAATAAATCATTGAGTGCAAGAGAAATCACTGTGGGACAAGCCTTGCTGTTACTTCAGTCGCCAGCATCAGATAAAGAATTTATTGAATGTGTGAATTCAGACCAGTTAAAGCTTGAGACAGATATCGGTAAAGTAATTTTCCAAGACTATCTGGAACAAAAAATATCAAACGAATCTGAACAATCGGTTGGTCTTCTCGGCAAAGTCAATAGCTTGATTGAAGAAATACCCAGCACTCATGAAACCGCCAGAAATCTGGCTGATCAGTGGTTGATAAGTCAGAAAATGAAACTTTTGGACAATACTCCTGTGTGTGAAAAAGTTGTGCAGGAAGTTCTGAGTACACCAGATTCACCGGCAGGCAAGCCTTCATTTGGAGACCCGGCGTACTTTCAGCGTATGAAACAGGCTTTACCTGAATATTTGCAAAGGGTAGATATGGTTGCAAATTTACCAGCTTCGGAGCTGGAAATATTGAAAAAGACAATGGATGAAAAAGGGGTGCCACCGTCAGATCCACTCTACCAGAGTACGTTGGCCCATATTGCTTCAGCATCAGGGCAAAATCCTGAAGTTGCTATCAAAACCACAATAGAAAGTTACCAGGATTATCTGACTCTCATCGAAAACGAGAAACAAGCAGTAAGCCATTCATTAGAAGAAGACCGGCTTGAACTCAAAAAGTTTGAAGAAGAAAAAGCGACAATGAGTAATGAGGACATACAGGAGGCCCTATGGGTAGGCCATACTGGCATTCGTATTGAAAGTAATAAAAATAGATTGCAAGTGCTCAGTGAATGGAGTGATTTAATGAAAGCAAAGCTGAAACCCTTAAACTCAGAATAGCTTTGAGCTGAAAACTGTTTTAAATCGCTGTGCTTTGGCTTCTCCCCTGCATTGAGGCAGGTCACTTTGATTGAGTTTAATGATATTGCTTTTCGCGTGTAGCCGTTAACTCAGGAGCATCAGAGAAATCCGGCTCTGATGCTCAACAAACCCTATGCTTTCTTCTTCTGATAAACCTTCACGCCAACAATAACAGCAGCAGCCACTAAACCGGCAAACAATAGATGATCCGGTTCAGTCAGCTGATGCCAGATAGCCGCCATCACGCCACCGGTAGAGTGATCTCCCGGGTGGGCCATAGCCTGACTGGCGATCAGGGTACTCACACTGGCCAGTGACAGTAATTTGATGTTCATGCCTGTTTTCCTTGTTTGGACTTTATAAGTTAAACCGTTGGATGTTCTACGCGGTCGCTGCTGCTTCCGGCATTTTGGCGTCCAGCATGCCTTTATCGATAATGAAATCGATGATTTCCCGCACGCCTTCGTTGGCCTTCAGGTTGGTGAAGAAAAACGGCCGGTCTCCCCGCATTTTTCTGGCATCCCGATCCATCACTTCCAGGGAGGCTCCAACATAAGGAGCCAAATCTGTTTTATTGATGATCAGCAGGTCGGAACGGGTAATGCCCGGGCCACCTTTGCGTGGGATTTTGTCACCGGCAGAAACGTCGATGACATAGAGGGTCAGGTCAGACAGTTCCGGGCTGAAAGTGGCACTCAGGTTATCGCCACCAGACTCTACCAGAACCAGCTCAAGCCCGGGGTGGCGCTGGCACAGTTCATCAACCGCCGCCAGATTCATGGAGGCGTCTTCACGGATGGCAGTGTGTGGGCAGCCACCGGTTTCTACACCGATGATCCGGTCTTCGTCCAGCGCTTCATTGCGCATCAGAAATTGGGCGTCTTCTTTCGTATAAATATCGTTGGTGACCACGGCCAGATTGTAATGGTCGCGCATGGCGGCACAGAGTTTGGTCAGCAGTGCTGTTTTGCCGGAACCTACCGGGCCACCGACACCGACACGCAGGGTTTGTGGGGTTCTTGATGTTGTCATGGATGTTGTCCTTGTTACTACCGGGTAAATGGTCAGATTAAGAGCGGAATAGCCTTGAATACTGATGCTCATGCCAGCAACTGGCCATGGCAAAGTGCATCAGGTTGTTACCGATTTCATGATCTTCCAGTGACCGGGCTGTGGTGAGTGCGGGTTCTATCCCGTGAATCAGGCGCTTCAGAATATGCTGGGCATCGGTCTGGCCAAGGGGAACGGCTTTGGTGGCTGCGGTTACCTGATTCTCACACCAGGACCAGAGCAGGCCGGTTGCCGCTGTTTTCCGGTCGATGCCATGGCATATTGAAGACAGGGCAAACATAGCGGCCTGTGTCGGAGACTGAAGCCAGTCCGTGCGCGTTTCCTCCGGATACATGGACTTAACCCAGACAGCGAATGCGCGGCCAACCTGGCAGTCTTCATCGTATAACTCCCTGGTTTCCCGGAACGCCAGCAGCGTTTCATTCCAGTGGATAACCTGCTTCTGGTCTTCTGTTGCGAAGGCATCGTACAGCCGGAAAAAGACCGGTATATCCAAACGGGCCATGCCCTGTTGCATCAGTTCGCTGATCCAGTTGCCGGTGGTCTCACGGTTATAGCACCACTGTCGGTCAATGGCGGTTTCCAGACCCTGGGAGTAAGCAAACGCACCAACCGGCAGTGCCGGGCTGGCCAGATGCAGCAGACCCAGCAGCGACTCAGTGGTGATGCTCATGATGGGCGTGTCCATGTTCGTGAGCATGACTGTGCTGATGATGGGAATGACCTTTGCTATAGGCACCGTTCTCAGGCTCAAAGGGTGCCTGTTCATGGTCCAGCTCCAGTCCAAGCAGGGTGACCATATCATCCAGAACATGATCAATCTGGTAGCGTAGCCAGTTGTCGCCTATCTGCAGGGGAACGTGGCGGTTGCCCAGATGATAACAGGCCCTGGCAAAGGTCAGGGGATCCTTGCAACGGGCGGTGGTGACGGCTTCACTGGCAGCGGTAATTCGGATGATCTCGCCAGTTTCGGCTTGCAGCAGGGTGCCGTCCCGCATGACGTCGCCACGGTCAATAAAAATACCGGCATCCCGGCCATTCACCGTAACGGCTTTCAGTCGTCCACGTTTGCGTTGATCAAAAGGGAGCAGAAGTTCATCGGTAAACTCACTGCTCTCTTTCGGGAGGCGCTCGGTTAACTTCAACATAAACGGTCCTCGGTTTCAGAATAAGAAATAACGCTGGGCCAGCGGCACCACGTCTGCCGGTTCACACACCAGCAGCTCGCCATTGGCCCTCACTTCATAGGTTTCCGGGTCAACTTCCATATGGGGTTGCCAGGTGTTGAGCACCATATCCGCCTTACGTATGGTCCGGGTATTTTTGACGGCAGATAAGGTTTTCTTCAGGCCCAGTTTTTCACCAATACCAGCGTCCAGTGCCGCCTGGGAAACAAACGACAATGATGTGTCGGCAACGGCTTGTCCCATAGAACCAAACATGGGGCGGTAATGAACCGGCTGAGGTGTCGGGATGGAGGCATTCGGGTCGCCCATCGGTGCCGTTGCGATAGTACCCCCCTTAATCACCAGTGACGGTTTAACGCCGAAAAACGCCGGTTTCCAGAGCACCAGGTCAGCCAGCTTACCCGGCTCAATAGAGCCGACCTCATGGGCAATACCATGGGTAATGGCGGGGTTGATGGTATATTTGGCGATATAGCGACGAGCCCGGAAGTTATCCACCCCGGCATCGGTATCTTCTGGCAACAGTCCCCGTTGTACTTTCATTTTATGGGCAGTCTGCCAGGTTCTGCTGACCACTTCACCAACGCGCCCCATGGCCTGGGAGTCTGATGCGATCATACTGAAAGCGCCCAGGTCATGGAGAATATCTTCTGCCGCAATGGTTTCCCGGCGGATACGGGAGTCGGCAAAGGCCACATCTTCAGGAATATTGGGGTCCAGGTGATGACAGACCATCAACATGTCCAAATGCTCATCCACCGTATTGACGGTGTAGGGGCGTGTTGGATTAGTCGACGATGGTAGTACATAGCTTTCACCACAGGCTTTAATAATATCCGGTGCATGGCCACCACCGGCCCCTTCCGTGTGGTAGGTATGGATCACCCGACCTTTAAAGGCGGCCAGTGTGTCTTCCACAAAACCGGATTCGTTCAGGGTGTCGGTATGGATAGCTACCTGGATGTCGTATTTCTCAGCCACCGTCAGACAGCAGTCAATAGAGGCCGGTGTGGTTCCCCAGTCCTCATGGAGTTTCATGCCCATGGCACCGGCCAGCACCTGTTCTTCCAGGGCTTCCGGCAGGCTGCCATTGCCTTTGCCCAGAAAGCCAATGTTCATGGGCAGACTGTCCACGGCCTTGAGCATGGTGCTGATATGCCAGGTGCCGGGCGTACAGGTGGTGGCATTGGTGCCGGTGGCAGGCCCCGTGCCACCACCGAGCATGGTGGTCACACCGGAGGTCAGGGCTTCCTCAATCTGCTGGGGGCAGATAAAGTGAATATGGGCATCGACACCACCGGCGGTAATGATCTGGCCTTCTCCGGCAATCACCTCGGTGCCCGGGCCGATAATAATGTCCACACCTTCCTGAACATCCGGGTTACCCGCCTTGCCAATTTTTTCGATACGACCCTGTTTGATACCGATATCGGCCTTGACGATACCCCAGTGGTCGAGAATCAGGGCATTGGTGATAACGGTATCCACAACCTCAGCGCCGGGCCGCTGGCTTTGCCCCATACCGTCCCGGATCACCTTGCCACCACCAAACTTCACTTCATCCCCATAGACGGTGTAATCCTTTTCGGGGCTGATAAACAGTTCGGTATCCCCCAGACGAACTTTGTCGCCTACAGTGGGGCCAAACATATCCACATAAGTTTGCCGGTCCATCTGCGTACGTTTGATGGTCATTGTGCTTCTCCCGGCTGCTTTTCTTCCAGTGTGCCCATCACTTCGCCACGGAATCCGTAAATGGTCTGTTTGCCAGCATAGCGAACCAGTTCGACTTGTCGGTCCTGGCCGGGTTCAAAACGGACAGCCGTCCCTGCCGGGATATTCAGCCGAAACCCGAGGGTCTGTTCACGGTCAAAAGCAAGGGCGGGATTGGTTTCATAAAAGTGGTAGTGGGAACCCACCTGGATAGGACGGTCACCGGTATTGGCCACCGAGAGGGTTACGGTCTCCCTGCCGACGTTAATCTCAATGGGTTCGGCAGAGGCAATCACTTCTCCTGGTATCATGATCAATCCTCAGGCTATCGGGTTATGGACGGTGACCAGCTTGGTACCATCGGGGAAGGTGGCTTCCACCTGAACCTCGTGGATCATTTCCGGAATACCGTCCATCACCTGCTCACGGGTGATCACTTCACGGCCTTCATTCATCAACTGGGCCACTGTTTTACCGTCACGGGCACCCTCCATGATATGCATGGAGATCAGCGCAATGGCTTCCGGGTAGTTCAGTTTGACCCCGCGCCCTAAACGACGCTCGGCAACCAGTGCTGCGGTATAGAGAAGCAGCTTGTCTTTTTCCCGGGGGGTAAGTTCCATAGTGAGATCCTGCTCTAATTATTCGTTAATTTAGGTATTCCAGATGCGTGGCCGACACCCTTTTCGGCCATTGAATCGTTCTCTCTCAGCTTCCCAAATCCAGGTAAAAATGGTTCTGGCCTGCTCTGATGAATCGCCCAGGTAGCGCACAATAAACACACCGGCTCGCCAGGTGATGGCGGTTACCCGGTGCCAGCCTTTATCGACCAGCTGGCTGTGCAGGCCGGGTAAGTCTGGCGGGCTTTCCAGGGTGATCAGGAAGGTACCAAAGACCGTGTGATTATCGAGCCCCAGAAGGGAAGTAGGAAGTGCAGATCCGGCAGTAAAATCGAGCCTGTCAAGGTAGAGCGGTTTGCTGTCCCTGGTCAGGGTGAGATGTTGGGTGAGTTGCCCCCGGGTAAACTGCTCGCCGCTGGCGGTTCGACCCAGGCAGATAATATCCCAGCCTGCATAGAGTGCATCACCAGTCAGTTCAATGCGGGTATCAAGCTCAGTAATGGCACCATTAAACAGGATGGTTTCCTGAGGCAGCCACTCCATAGACGCTGAATCGCTGACTGTGATATGTGTTGTCTGTCTCTGTAGTTGACCATTGCCGTTGAAATAGACTTTACCGGCGGCCGGGGTTGTGACCAGCCCATGAGCACCTTTTCTGATGGCAAAGCGCTGTACCAGTTCGTCTCCCGCCACCAGGCCACCGGGAGGATGCAGAATATAAAGATGGGTCAGGTCTTTGCCTTCCGGCCAGAAAGGACGCTGAATACGCAGTGGCCCATAATGGCGGGTTCTTCCCATCAGGGTGCGGCCATTCAGGTGTTTCAGTTCTACGTCAATCCCGGCACGCCAACCCGATGAAGATACCCGGGCGCAGCCAGGCCTGCTGCTTTGGTTGCTCTGTGTTTCACCCGATGATGTTTGCATACTACAGCCTTGTGCTTCTTCTTATCCGGGATCATTTATTGGTGATCTTTTTGTGATCAATGGCAAAACCTGTGCCAGACCCAGTTTTACTGAATACGTCACTTGTCGCCGACATAATACCTGACCATATAGTCATTATGGAATGCCTTGATTTGGTGCGGTATCAGTTAATGTGCCTGCAAGGTGTGCCAAAATATGGCGTGACCCCGTTGTTTCCGGCAAATGCCTGCGAGTCTGGAAAATTCAGGGCGGAGGCTCTCTTTCCCGGGAGGCTTTCCCATTGTGCAAGCACCGAAACTGACCATGGCACACCTCTTGCTATCCCCTGTTCAGAAAACGAACAGCGAACAATAGATAGCGGGGAAGCTATGAACAACCGGTTAAGCAAACTATCCAGAAATTTTTTAACTGCATCGGTGGCTACCGCCGCACTGTCATTGTCAGTGATGGCTCAGGCTGCAGACACCATTAAGGTTGGGGTGCTTCACTCCCTTTCCGGCACCATGGCCATCAGTGAAACCACGCTGAAAGATACCGTTCTGATGATGGTGGAAGAGCAGAATAAAAATGGCGGAGTGCTTGGCAAGAAGCTGGAGGCAGTTGTCGTTGACCCGGCATCGGATTGGCCACTGTTTGCCGAAAAAGCCAGGGAACTTCTGGTCAAGGAAGACGTCGATGTTATTTTTGGCGGCTGGACTTCCGTGTCCCGCAAATCGGTACTGCCGGTGGTGGAAGAACTGAATGGCCTGATGTTCTACCCGGTTCAGTATGAAGGGGAAGAGTCCTCGAAAAATGTGTTTTATACCGGCGCGGCACCCAATCAGCAGGCCATTCCGGCGGTGGATTACCTGATGAGCGATGAGGGTGGCGCGGTAACCCGTTTTGTTCTGGCCGGTACCGACTACGTGTATCCAAGAACCACCAATAAGATTCTGGAATCCTATCTGAAAAGCAAAGGCATCAAAGATGCTGACATCATGATCAATTATACGCCGTTCGGTCACTCAGACTGGCAGACCATTGTTTCTGATATCAAGAAGTTTGGTAATACCGGTAAAAAGACCGCGGTGATTTCCACCATCAATGGCGATGCCAATGTCCCATTCTACAAGGAACTGGGTAACCAGGGGGTCTCTGCTGAAGAGATTCCGGTGATTGCCTTCTCGGTGGGTGAAGAAGAACTTTCCGGCATTGATACCGGGCCACTGGTAGGCCACCTGGCGGCATGGAACTATTTTATGAGTGCTGAAAGTGACACCAATGATGAATTTATTGAAACATGGCAGTCTTTTATCAAGGATGAAGAGCGTGTTGCCAATGACCCGATGGAAGCCACTTACATCGGCTTCAACATGTGGGTTGAGGCGGTTGAGAAGGCCGGTACCACCGACGTTGATTCAGTGCGTTCAGCGATGTATGGCATTACCGTTCCTAACCTGACCGGTGGTACAGCGGTGATGAATACCAACCACCACCTGACCAAGCCGGTATTGATTGGTGAGATTCAGGATGATGGTCAGTTTGAGATTGTCTGGGAGACCAAAGGTGGCGTGATGGGTGATGCCTGGACTGACTTCCTGCCTGAAAGCTCCAAAATTGTTGCTGACTGGTCGGCACCGGTGAAATGCGGTAACTACAACCTGGAAACCGGCGTCTGCTCCGGCCAGAACTACTGATTTATAAAGATGACAACAATCGTGCCCTCCTCCCGCCAGGGAGGAATGGGCATATAAGGATGTATTATGAATCAGAACCTCCGGCAGATGGTTTACAGTCTGTCAGCCAGCTTTCTCCTGTTCCTGCTACTGATTATATCGCGGCCGGTTTTGGCGGTGCCGCCTGAAGACCTTAAGCCATTATTAAGCAAAAGTTCCTGGGGACAACTGGAAGCTGTGATTACGTCCCTGGCGGAAGAAGGCAGCGATTCCAGCCAACAGATTCTGGAACATTGGCTTAATGGCAAACTGTTTGTTGAGAAGCAGCATAAGCGACTGGTGTTCGCCGAAAAGACACCGGATAAACAGTATCGAATTTTTGATCCTTTCTTTACCGAAGGGGAGTCAAAAGACACAGCTTCAGATCTCGGGACGGTGAAGAAAAGAGCGCTGAAAAAAGTAAGAATTAATAATCAACTCCGCTCGATCATTAAAACGGCACTGGCAACCTGGGATTTGAAAGACAGTGACCCGAAAACTCGCATAAACGCTATATACGCCTCTCTGAAAACGCTGGATAGCAAAACGCTGAGTACCCTCAGAAATATGAGGACCAGCGAAGAGAATCAGGCAGTAATCAATGCCCTGGATATGGCTCTGGCCCTGAATCTCTTTCAGCAGGGTTCGATCAGTGAACAAATAGAGGCGGTTGAGGTACTCACCGGTTCTGATAACCCCTTTATTCGTTCCGTACTGGCGGACACATTAACCACCACTGAAAATACTGCGCTGGCACAAACCATCACAACGGCGCTGGCCGAAATAGACCAGCGACAGCAGTACTATACCGTGGCTGAAAATATCTTCTTTGGCCTGAGTCTTGGCTCCGTGCTGTTGCTGTCGGCTATCGGGCTGGCGATTACTTTCGGGGTGATGGGCGTGATTAATATGGCCCATGGGGAGATGATGATGCTCGGTGCTTATACGACGTTCGTCATTCAATCCGTATTCCCGGAACTTATTGATCAGTCGCTGTTTATCGCCATTCCCCTTGCCTTTCTGGTTGCCGGTGCTGCCGGTGTCCTTATTGAGCGGCTGGTTATCCGCCATCTCTATGGTCGGCCACTGGAGACTCTGCTGGCGACCTTTGGTATCAGCCTGATTCTTCAGCAGGCCGTTAGAACCATTTTTTCGCCATTGAATCAGGAAGTGGCCACACCGGGCTGGATGAGTGGCTCGTGGGTAATTAATGAGGCACTGTCGCTCACCTGGAACCGTTTATACATTGTTGGCTTCAGTCTTCTGGTCTTTATGGTTCTGTTGCTGGTGATGCGTTACACCCGTTT
Organism: Thalassotalea sp. G20_0; assembly: GCF_017744175.1. NCBI lineage: Bacteria > Pseudomonadati > Pseudomonadota > Gammaproteobacteria > Alteromonadales > Colwelliaceae > Thalassotalea > Thalassotalea sp. G20_0. The sequence goes on from NZ_JAGHQV010000060.1 coordinate 24,912, forward strand.
TGGGCTGAATATTCGCGCAGTGACCCAGAACCGCGCCATGGCCAGTTCCATGGGTATTCCTACCGGCCGGGTGGATGCCCTGACCTTTGGCCTGGGCTCTGGTATTGCCGGTGTGGCGGGCGTCGCCCTGTCGCAGTTGACCAACGTGGGGCCAAACCTCGGTCAGAATTACATTATCGACTCCTTTATGGTGGTGGTGTTTGGTGGTGTAGGAAACCTGTGGGGCACATTGGTGGCCGCCATGGGGCTGGGCGTGGTGAATAAGTTTCTGGAGCCCTGGGTTGGGGCAGTGGTTGCCAAAATTCTGGTATTGGTATTCATCATTCTGTTTATCCAGAAGCGACCCCGGGGGCTCTTTGCGCTCAAGGGGCGGGCAGTTGAGGGTTAAGGCATGACGAAAGGATTCCAACAGGGTTTTCTGACCCGGCTGTTGTTTGAAGATCGCGCTGGCAAACTTCTTCTGTCGTCAGTGATGGCAATCACGGTTGTGGTGGTGTTGCTCAATACATTGATGCCGGAAGGCTCTCCCCTGCACGTCAGCAACTATACCGTTACTCTGCTGGGTAAGTATCTCTGTTATGGGTTGCTGGCCCTGGCACTGGATCTGGTCTGGGGATACTGCGGGATTCTCAGCCTGGGCCATGGGGCATTTTTTGCCCTGGGCGGTTATGCCATGGGCATGTACCTGATGCGTCAGATTGGTGACCGTGGTGTTTATGGCAACCCGGAGCTGCCGGACTTTATGGTGTTTCTGAACTGGCAGGAGCTGCCCTGGTACTGGTATGGGTTTGACTCTTTCGCTGTTGCCCTGGTGATGGTAGCCCTGGTGCCCGGTCTGCTGGCGTTCCTTTTTGGCTGGCTGGCCTTCCGTTCCCGGGTGACCGGTGTTTATCTTTCCATCATTACTCAGGCACTGACGTATGCCCTGATGCTATTGTTCTTCCAGAATGACTTTGGCTTTGGCGGTAATAATGGCCTCACTGACTTTAAGGACCTGTTGGGTTTCAGCCTGCAAAGTGACCGTACCCGTGTGGTCCTGCTTATGGCCTCTGCGCTGGCACTGGTGCTGGGTTATCTGGTGTGTCGCTGGCTGGTGAGCAGCCGTTATGGCCGGGTGCTGGTGGCGGTGCGGGATGCCGAGAGCCGCGTACGTTTTATGGGCTACCGGGTTGAACATTACAAACTGGTGGCCTTTACCCTGTCAGCGGTGCTCGCCGGTATTGCCGGTGCGCTTTATGTTCCCCAGGTCGGCATTATTAATCCGGGGGAGTTTTCGCCCATCAACTCTATTGAGCTGGTGGTCTGGGTAGCCGTCGGTGGTCGTGGAACACTCTATGGTGCAGTGATTGGTGCCGTGGTTGTGAACTACGGGAAAACCTGGTTTACCGGCGTTATGCCCGATGCCTGGCTGTTTGCCCTGGGTGCCCTGTTCGTTATTACCACACTTTGGCTGCCTAAAGGTCTGGTAGGGCTTTATCAACAGATAGTGGGGGTTATCAATGAGCACAGGGATCAGCGGAACAACCGGAAAACGGAGTTAGTGGATCATGGTTGATAAGCATATACCCAATAACACCTTGCTCTATCTCAACAATGTCACGGTCAGTTTCGATGGCTTCCGGGCATTGAATGAACTCTCCTTTATGGTGCGGGAAAAAGAGCTGAGTGCGATTATCGGCCCCAATGGTGCGGGTAAGAGCACCATGATGGATGTGGTGACCGGTAAAACCCGGCCTGACTCCGGTGAGGTGTTTTTTCGCGGCAACGTGGACCTGACCCGATACGATGAAACCGACGTCGCCAATATGGGGATTGGCCGGAAGTTTCAGAAGCCCTCCGTGATTGAAAGCCTGACGGTCTGGGAAAACCTGGAGCTGGCCCTGACCAGACGTCGAACGCCTTTTACTGCCATGTTTGGTTCGCTCAGCACAAAAGGTGCCAGAAGAATTGATGAAGTAATGGCTCTGATCCGGTTGTCAGACCGGAAAGAGTGGTCAGGGGCCTCATTATCCCATGGTCAGAAACAGTGGCTGGAGATTGGCATGCTGCTGTTGCAGGAACCGGAGTTATTGCTGGTGGATGAACCGGCGGCGGGAATGACCGACGAAGAGACCTTCAGAACGGCGGATCTGTTAAGAGATCTGGCCAGAGAGCGCAGTGTGGTGGTGGTTGAACATGATATGGCATTTATCCGGGCGCTGGAGTGCCCGGTGGTGGTACTGCATGAAGGCAGTGTGCTGGCGTCCGGTTCATTGGAGCATGTTCAGCAGAATCAAAAAGTCATCGACGTTTACCTGGGTAGATAGGAGGAACAATGGGATGCTGGAAGTACAGGGCATTGATGTGTTTTACGGTGCCAGTCAGGCCCTGAAGTCGGTCACCATTGCCGCGCGCAAGGGCCAGGTGACCAGCGTTATGGGGCGCAATGGTGTTGGCAAAACCACCCTGATGAATGCTGTCGCTGGTCGGGTAACGCCCGCCTCTGGCAGGATCCTGTGGCAGGGCCGGGATATTGCCAGCAACCCTGCTCACACAAGGGCACGGAACGGTATCGCCTATGTTCCCCAGGGGCGGCAGATTTTTCCTTTACTGACGGTGCAGGAAAACCTGGAAACTGGTTTTGCCTGTCTGCCCCGGACAAAGCGGCGGATTGATCCGGAAATCTTTGATCTCTTTCCCGTGTTGCAACAGATGCGTCATCGTCGGGGTGGCGACTTGTCCGGTGGTCAGCAACAGCAGCTGGCCATTGCCCGGGCACTGGTAACCCGGCCAGAGCTGTTGATTCTGGATGAGCCAACGGAGGGCATTCAACCGTCCATTATCAAGGATATTCAGTCGGTTATTGGTCTGCTCCGTGACCGGGGTGAGATGGCCATTCTGCTGGTTGAGCAGTTCTTTGAGTTTGCCCGTGACCTGGCGGATACCTTTGCGGTGTTGGACCGGGGCGAGGTTGCCCTGGCAGGAACCGGCGACGCCATGGATGAAGCCGCCGTTCGTCGTTTAATGACCGTCTGATAACTGGTCATTGTATTCGGTGTCACCGCTGGTGCCATGATTTTCGGTTCCTTTATGAACTGTCGTTTAATAACTTCGACATTTCAGTAAGCGCTGCCCGCTGCCCGCTTCCCGCCACCCGAAAAAGGCAGGCCGCTTGTGCTTTTGCGGCCAGCAGGCGGCGAGCTTGGGAATTGACCCTGAATAACTTGCTCTTTTTGCCACGGAGACACGGAGTCACGGAGGAAAAGATTTTTTCTATTCTCCGTGACTCCGTGTCTCCGTGG
>NZ_JAGHQV010000061.1:0-20286 GCF_017744175.1 Thalassotalea sp. G20_0
GCTGCGTCCAGCGTTGTAAGACTTCTTTGGTGTCCCATTTTTTGGCTTGCTGACTATTGATATGGAGCACCACATGATAATGATTCGACATCACCGCATAAGCACAGACTTCCAGGGCAAAAATACCGGAAAGCGCTTTCAGCCGATCAACCACCCACTGCCTGCGATGCTCATAGTTTTTGCCTGAGAAATTATCTTTGCCGCATAGGAAGGCCCTGCGAACGCAGCGTGCCATGCAGTGGTAGTAGGGCGTATTGGCTGCATCTATGAGGTTTTTTCGGGCGGTCGTCATGTCATTTTTTTTGGTTACTGGGTAGATTTCCTTAATGCCCTTAAGAGGCTCCAGATGAAAAATAGACGGTATGGCCGATTAGTCAAAAATTTTGGGTGTCCTTTATTCTTATTTCCTGTCAAAAATTTTGGGTGTCCTTTATTTCCTCTTTATTTCCTATGATGGAAAACTTTTCCTTGCAATGCGGGGCGGACCATATGCAATGCGGGGCGGACCATATATGACCCTGATTTTTTCGAACTTACTCTGCTGATTTTTGTCCTACCCCCAGTGTTGAGTCAAATAGCAGGCTAGCAGGCTAAAGCGATGAATAGTGTCAGGAGAACACCGTCGTATTTAAGTGCCCTACCTGTATTTGTGACGGACCCACCAGAGGTCAACTTGGTGGGCGTTCCATAGTCAAAACATTGTGCAGTCAGTCTTATCAGTTTCATTTGGAATATATTATCAAGTTTTCGTCCAAAGACTCTGCAACCCTTACGCAGCAGGGTTTAGAAGGCAACAATTCAAGTTTTTTTTGACGCTTTCTTCAAGCAGATTTCAGGGGCTCCAGCGGAGTTGATGTGATTTTCATGTAAATTTAGAGTTCGTCAAATCCCTGTAGGCTATGTGGCCCAACGGCTAGAGCTTTCAGATGGGAACCAGGTAATTGACACTTTACGGTTAATTGCTGGTTCCCGTTAAAACCTTTTAACCATTCAGAGACAGCAAACTGTCAGAATTTTTATGAATAACCTAATAGGCAGCAATACCACCTTAAGTTCCCCAGCCTGTGCTATTTGCAATCGTACCGATTATGATCAGGGTCTCCACTCAATGGTCAGGACACTATGTCAAGAACCTCACTTTTTCCACAAGCTCTGTATTTACGACTCTTGGTACAATTCCACAGCAGGTGATATCCGTGAGCGTAGTTGTTATGTGTGCAAAGAAACGATACTGAGGTTAATTGACGTAAATTGCCCTGGCAAGCAGGCCGAGCCTGGTACCCTGACAGAGCGGCCCGCTGCTAATATTTTGCCGCAGCACTCGGACCCCCGGGTTCTGCTGTTGTTCGATGCCGCTGAAAAGGGCAATATTGAGCGCTTGAAAATGCTGATCGACCAAAAAGTAGATGTTAATGCCTCGTGCAAGGATGGAACCACGCCTTTGCACATTGCTATTTGTAACGGTCACACCAGCATTGTGAAAGCGCTAATCGGGAAGAGGGCCGATCATCTGTCTGTTCTGATAGACATTATTTGTCATTTACCTAGCGCCATTAAAAGCGTTCGTCAGATGGAAAAAATCGATGTTTTTATTAAAATCATCAAATGTGGAGTGAAAATTTATACTCTGCTGTCTGATTTGTTTTCCAATCTCGCTGATGTCAACGCTGCCCGAACAACCAATGGTGAAACACCTCTGCACATCGCCACTGGAAGAAGTAACGTTAAGTGTTTAGAAATCCTGATTCACAGCGGTGGGAAAGTTAATTCGCAACTGAAAACAGGTGAAACGCCCCTGCACATCGCCGCTGGCAAGGGCGATATAAATTGTTTGAAAGCTCTAGCCGGTTATGTACCCAATACCAAAGAAAACTTGCAGACCATTTGTGATCAAGTCATTAAACTTTTAGAAGATGCTAAGGAAGGAAAAATAAAGTACCCGAAAGACCTGCTTAAACAGGACCTAATTAAAGCTTGTGTGAAAGCTTTCTCAGCTTTTAAAAAACAGTTCCGTACAGAGGCCAAAATTAATTTGCCTCAAGCTGATGGCAAAACACCTCTGCACCTGGCAGCCGAGAACGGTCATCGTGACTGTCTGGATTGGCTACTTCTTAAGGGAGCTAAGATTCGCCCTGCCGAGGACGGAACAATACCTCTGCACTTGGCAGCCAAGAACGGACATCTGGAGTGCCTGCGATATCTGGTTAAGTTTGGATCGGATGTTGATGTTAATGCGACTAATAAGAATGGCGAAACAGCGCTGCATATGGCTGCTAAAAACGGCTGCACAAAGAACGTCAAGGCGTTATTGTACGTTAACGGCATTAATGTCAAACAAAAGGATAAATATGGCCGAACAGCTCTCCACGCAGCAGCCCCTTTTGGCCACACCAAGGCCATCCAGACATTGCTAAACTTTGACCCCTCACTGGCCAAAGAGAAGGATAACGATGGCCTAGAGGCTCTCGAATTGGCTGAAAAGTGTCACTGCGAAGAGGCCATCCAGACATTGAAGAACTTTGTCCCCAATAGGCCTCTTGGCCAACCGGCTCTCCACACAGCTGCTAGCCAAGGCGACATAGAGGACATCCAGAAATTGCTGGAGAATGACCGCTCCCTGGCCAAAGAGAAGGATAAGTGGGGCGAAACGGCTCTCCACCACGCTGCTGGTAATGGCCAAACAGAGGCCATCGAGAAATTGCTGGAGATTGACGGCTCCCAGGCCAAAGAGAAGGATAAGTGGGGCGAAACGGCTCTCCACGCAGCTGCTCGTAATGGCCAAACAATGGCCATCCAGAAATTGCTGACCATGGCCCCCTTACTGCTCGAAGTGAAGGATAACTGTGGCAAAACGGCTCTCCACGCAGCTGCTGAAAACGGCCACACTGAAGCCATCCAGCGATTGCTGACCATAGCACCCTTACTGGCCGAAGTGAAGGATAACTGTGGCGAAACGGCTCTCTACGTAGCTGCTGAAAACGGCCACACTGAAGCCATCCAGCAATTGCTGACCATAGCCCCCTTACTGGCCGAAGTGAAGGATAACTGTGGCGAAACTGCTCTCCACGTAGCTGCTGAAAACGGCCACACTGAAGCCATCCAGCGATTGCTGACCAAAGCCCCCTTACTGGCCAAAAAGAAGGATAAGTGGGGCCAAACGGCTCTTCACGCAGCTGCTCGTCAAGGCCAAACAGAGGCCATCCAGAAATTGCTGGAGATTGAACGCTCCTTGGTCAAAGGGAAGGATATCTTGGGCGAAACGGCTCTCCACAAAGCTGCTCGTCAAGGCCAAACAAAGGCCATCCAGACATTGCTGAACTTTGAACCCTCACTGGCCAAAGAGGTGAATAATTATGGCAATAGGGCTCTCTACTTCGCTATCAGGTTTGGCCACACAAAGTGCAAGGAACTTCTTGAAGGCTATGGAGCCCAACCAACGGACTGCCTTCTACAGTGAGCGATAAAATTGCTCGGAGAACCGATTCTTGATTATTTCAAACTTCCACCTCATACTTCGCCAAACTGGACGCTGTACCTTTTAAAAGCTGGGGTCATAAAAGCTGGAATAAAAAACCGGGGTCAAAAAAACCGGGGTCAAGTCTTGAACCTTGAATCCATTCAAAAGAAAGCCCTAACCCACGGGCTCAGTGGTTTTGCGTCAAGAAGAAAGACCTAATGGAATGGTCCGCCCTGCTCCCAAAACGGCTTCAAATGAGCCAAGATAGAATGAGTTTTGCCAGCTACTCCCGATGAATACACGTCAACTGCCACAGCCTGAAAACTGACGTATTCATAATTTCTGAAAACATAAAGAAATCTAGAAATCTAGGGTCAGGTCTTGAACCTTGAATCCATTCAAAAGAAAGCCCTAACCCAGTTTCGGGCTCCTTGGCTTTGCGTCAAGAAGAAAGACCTGACCCCAGCTTTTTAAAAATTTTACTGGAACTATGGTTTGTTTCAATTGAATTAGAAGTCAGTGTTAATTCACCGGAGTTTCCAGCTGAATGGATTGACTTGAGATACTGCTTTTTTGCGATATTCGCTTGCTTTGAAGCTTCTTCCTTGTTGGCGGTTTGTCTTTTGATTCTGTTGTAAGTATTCCTATAGATTCTTTGCCCCTCTGCAAAGACGGGATCTTTGCGACGCTCCCTTTGGTACTCCCTTTGGTACTCCCTTTGGCGCTCTGCGAAAGCGAGATCTGTCTTGTAGCGCTCCCTTAGGCGCTCCCTTTCGCGATCTGCGAAAGCGGGATCTGTCTTGTAGCGCTCCTTGTGGTACTCCCTGTGGTACTTCCTTTCGTGCTCTGCGAAAGCGGGATCTGTCTGGTAGCGCTCCTTTTTGCGCTTCCTTTCGCGCTCTGCGAAAGCGGGATCTTTGCGACGCTCCCTTCGGTACTCCCTTTGGTACTTCCTTTGGCGCTCTAAGAAAGCAGGATCTTTGCAACGCTCCCTTCGGCGCTCCCTTCGGCGCGCCAACCGAGAGGCTTTGTTGTCAGTTATTTTTTCTGGTGGGTTTGAAACAGACTTATTACTCAAGTTATCAGCATGAATTATCGGACTGAGTTGCTCCATCACGTTAGAATACTGATGGCTGTTATTAACAGAGTGAGAGCCACCTTCACCAGCCATACTCCAAACTCGCACAATTTTTATTTCTGATTCAGTGCCACTATCAGCTTTCTGAAATGTTTCTGGTCTTACGGATAATTCAGAGGGCTCATCCAGGCAGGTTTCTTTAGAATCAAGAATAGTGATTGACATTTGTTTAATTCTTGAATCATCGAATCGGTTATGGAGTCTATCCCCATCGGGTATGGAGGTGTTATTGATTGGGGCCGTTTGTTCCACTTTCTGACCGAATGCTATAGCATTTTTTTGTGTATAGCGATTGGAAAGTGACTTACCGCCGGACATAAAAGCATCATATGCGGTGAGAAAATTCGAATAACAGCCTTGTAAGTTACAATCTGGATCAGTCATTAATTCATAAATTCATTAAGTTATTGAATCACAGCTTAAGACTCCCACTTGGTTACACAAGTTCCTTCCCAGCTATTCCCGCTGAATATACGCCTTTGAGCATCTAATAAATATCAAGCACACTATGTTCACAGTACACAAAAAGCGGCCTCCACTCTTGGTGGCTATTTGATGATCAAAAAACTGGAAGAAATAGAGGTGTTTTTATTTTTTTTAACCTCGCAGGGCGCGAAAATCACTAAGTCCGTGAAAAAAAATTACGGATTCTGCCATAACCCAGGCAGGGTCGGCACTTAGTTCACACACAGGGAAGGAATATCGAAACTTTTTAGAAAAAATCAAGTCCATGGATTGATAAGTAGTAAAAGCGGTCTCAGGAAACTCCGAAAAGGTACATTTTATGGAATCAACTGGTTCTTGCACTGATCATTATTTATGCCCCAATCAAGATGATAACATGTGTAAATGTTCCAGCTTTACATGTGGAGTATTCTGTTGTACTTCCAGTGGGTTTGTCAGCATGGAGCTGACAAAAACTTATACTGCAATGTTTGTCGGCTTTGGGGTGGGGGCAGCAGTAGGCGTTGCAACAGGCACTTCAGCAGTGGCGACATATGTTGCCTGTTGTCGCAAGAATGCGAACGATACCAATGCCGTTGATCATGGTCACCGCGAAACGTCCATTGATTCCAGAGTGGTCAGAGCACAGCCGCTTTGTAACTCGATTAATGTCACTGGGGGTATTCATGCTCCGTGCCCGTCTTCAGCCCCTTCGGACTCACCTGTACAGTTTTCCCAGACTATCCTTCATGTTCCCGGAATCACTGGTGAGTCGACCGAAACATTCAGTGAAGTCGTACGAAATAATAGTAGCACTACAACATTTCGATACCCTCAGGAGCCTCCACCACCGTACTCCCATGAACCACCACCGTACTCCCATGAACCACCACCATACACCCAGGAACCGCCACCACTATACTCACCATATCCAAAACCCCATACTCCATAGGAAGCTCCGCAACAGTAAGCTGTCTTGTGCGGAAGCCGGTACTTTGGTTCATTGATAATAAGGTTGCCCTGCATTTCAGTTTGACAGCGGTTGGTCATAACCGTCGTCTCTCCGTTACTAAAAACCTGTCACAATCATTGTTATTCAGGTTTATCTACATCGACGACACCACTGCATAACCCCGCTGCTGTCATACCCGCCTCAGTTATCAAATTGAGAGAGCACCCCTATTATGAGCCGTCATCCTATATTTAATTCTATAGAAAAAGGAAATCTGGATGCTTTGAAAAGTTGTGTCACCACTGAGTTGTTAAATACTCTACGATCATCTCAACATGACCAAACTCCCTTGATGGAAGCTGTTTTCCGTGGAAAGATTGATATCGCAGAGTATCTGATAGGATGTGGTGCTGAGGTTAACTCAAAATCGGGTATTTATCATTCAACACCAGTATGGAGGGCCGTTTTTGATGGAGATCTACCAATGGTTAAATTACTTGTACAGTATGGGGCAGATGTCAGTGAACCTGATAAAGATGGCCAAACCCCACTGGATAAAGCTTATATTAAAGGGTGGAATAGTATTATTGAAATATTATTAATGCATGATGCAAAGAGAGGTGATGAATTAACGCAGTTAAGTAGCTGACCATATGAAATCATATATAATTTTCAAACCAGTCATTATTATTAAACCCTCAGAGAATAATAATCACTGACTATGAGAACTGCTCCAAAAATTAAATTAAGCGCACAGGAAGAAAAAGATATTAAACAGCTATCGACGTCCAATACGACCACAGTTCGCATTGCTCGCTGCTCAAAAATCATACTTCTGGCTGCACAAGGTAAAACCAATCTTCAGATTGCTGAGGCTATGAATATTGGTCGAAATCAAGTTAGCCGCTGTCGCAGTCGTTATGTGGTGGGTTCTGCCATTGAAAAAGACCTGCCTCGAGGAGGTCGTCGTCAGACTATAGATGCCGTTGAAATTGTCCGATTGACAACTCAAACACTGCCTGATAATGCCACTCATTGGAGCACTCGCTCCATGGCTGCTGTCAGTGGCGTAAGTGAAGCCAGCGTTCGACGAATCTGGAAGGCAAATGGCCTCAAGCCTCACCTTGAAAAGACATTCAAAGTCTCTCGTGACCCGAACTTTGTGGAAAAGTTGGAGGATATTGTTGGGCTGTAGCTATTAGATGATTCGGTGAGTTAATGGCTCACAGGGCTTGCAGGCTCAGGTTTTTCTTCAGTGTTCGTCATGGGGTTACAGTCTCCAGTTACCATATCCGCCAGCTCGATTACCTCCGGTTCGCCATAGCTACGGGCGGGTTCATGCTCGGTCAATACATGGTACACAGGGCATTGTTGGTAAGGTTCTTCTTCAGTGCTCACCGTGGGGTTGCAGTCTCCAGTTACCATACCCGCCAGGTCGATTTCCACCTGTTCGAGACAGCTATCGGTGGAATCATGCTTGGTCAATACATGGTACTCAGGGGAGGCAGGGCGTTGTTGGTCAGGTTCTTCTTCGCTCACCATAGGGTTGCTGTCTGCGGTTACCTTTCCGGCCTGCTCGATTACCACCGATTCGCCAGAACGACAGCTATAGGCGGATGCATATCCGATCAGTTCCTGGTACAAAGGGCTGTCTGGGCGTTGTTGGTCAGGTTTTTTTTCAGTGTTCTTCCTGGAAATGCTGCCCCCTGCTGCGGTGTTCCCCGGTATGTCAAACAACGGTTGGTAATGTCTCTGAGGGGGAGTGGGCAGAGGTCTGTCTGACAGCTGGTAATGGCTCCGAGGAAGAGTAGACAGCGGTATGCCACTCCGGGGTCGGCCTTCGGGGTGCATCGGCATGGGTTCCTCACGGTTCCGGCCAGCCTGAGTCGATAATCTTTGACGATAATAGCGGTAGGCGCATAACCCGGTCCCGGCCAGCACAAAAAGTACCACACCCAGAGAGACGCCCAGGGCGATATAGGCTATGACGGTAGTATTTAGAGATCCTGCTAACGGTGTTTGTCTGGTAAATCTGGCAGGATCCGAGGTGGAAAAGGTCATTAATGGTACTTTAGTGTAATTTTTTGGGGCCGTTGACATTGTGACAGAACCTGGGCTGGAAAAGTTCATGCCTGATGTGGTGGCCCCGGTTGTTGGGGGTATTGTTGTGGCAGAAGCTGGGCTGGAAAAGGTCGTAGTCATAGTGGTACCTTTGGGTCCCGTCTCCAGGATTGCGGGCGGTAGAAGGGCATTGGCACCGTATAATGTATTAATACCATCATAATTAACGGCCTGGCACTTCGGTGTTACCAGTCGGTGGTCAATTTCTGCACAGTAATCCTCATCCCCAGAAGGACATACCTGGATGCCTTGTTGCCGTTCACCATTGATACGGACATTGCAAATAATTGGGTTCACTGTTCCTACTTTGATCCTCGCAGTGGAATTTTTATTAACATTACTTGTAACGTTGGTGCCAATCGCCAAGGTGCCGCGGACATTTGCCTTTCCACTGCTGCGTCCTGCGTCAATACCGGCATCTGCATCAGGTCCTTCTGTGACAACCGTACAGTCCAGTACGGTCGTGAGATCAATAATTCCTGTACTTTGATGATCTCCCGCACCAATACCGGCAAATGCTTCGCGACCGCTGGTTTTCACCTTGCACCTTACTGCCGTCGTGTCGGTAATATTTCCTGTTCCTTCATTCAACCCCACCCCAATACCGGCGCTTGCCTGTTTTTTGCCGGTTGTTACCTTACAGTCCACCGCTTTCGTGTAGCTAACAGTACTGTCTTTCGATTCTCCCGCCCCAATACCGGCATTTGCAGAGGCATGGGAGGTTTCCACTTCGCATTTCACCGCAGCCGTGTTGGTAACAGTTCCTTTATACTGACTTCCTGCCCCAATGCCTGCATCTGCATTTCTTCCCAGTGTTTTAACATGACAGTACACCGCAGTTGTGTTGGTAACGATTCCTTCAAACGAAAAACCCGCACCAACACCAGCACTCATATCTGCTGTATCTGTTTCAACAATACAGTTTACCGCAGCCGTGTTAGCAACAGCTCCATTACGCAGAGATCCCACACCAATACCGGCAAATGCATTGTGACCGGAGGTTTTCACCGTGCAATTCACCGCGGCCGTGTTGGTTAGGGTTCCTCCTTCGACTCGGCCCACGCCAATAGCTGCGTGTCCACTGTTTGTGGTGACTTCAGCACGCGCAACCTGAATATTACTCACCATGGCGTCGCCTGATATTTCACAAGCCGCTACCCCGGCAGGCGCTGATGACGTTATATTGGCATCACTAAGGGTCAGGTTATCGATACGGCCGCCCTTAAGGTTTTCTACCAGGCAGCGGGAGAGATTGCCAATGGTATGACCCTGACCGTTCAGCTGGCCGGTAAACGGAACGCTTTCATTACCAATGGATCGGGTTAACTGCCCACCATCAATATCCCTGGTCAGCCGATAATTTCTGCTGCATGATTCCGTATTATTGCAGATATTGCCAAGGGTTCCTTCATCCGCCACATCAACCCAGTCGTCGGTGCCAGGGTTGGATACAGATGATGCGCCGACAGCGGAAAATCCGGCCAGGGCCCCCAGTGCCAGGGACGTCTTTGGCAACTGGCCAAACCGTTGCGTGTTGGTAACGGATTTAGTTGTTTTTTGTCGTGTATTTTGTGGGGCTTTGCTGGTTTTTTCTTTATCTTTATCTTTATCTTTGGCGTTTTCCGGGGCCCCGTCCTGCCTATTTTCCCTGTGCGTGCCAGGCTCGGCACGGGCAGTGAATGCATTAAACTGATCCCAGGCGTACTGGCCCGCAGTGGAGATGCTGGGAAGATTGCCCAGGATACTACTGATTTCCGGGGACATGCCGCCACAGGCTGATACCACACGTCCTGCCAGTGCGGTGATCTGCAGGAAATTACCCAGGCCATCAATGCCCTGAGGATCACTGCCTGCTGCACCGGGCACTGGCGGCCGGGAATTTGTCGGATCAAAGTTGGGGTTCAGCGACCGGACAAACGCACTGACCCCGACACCCAACCTTCCCCAACGGCCCTCCAGTTCTGTGGCCGGGGTTGTTACAGGTTGCGGGTCGTTGGCAGTACCTGTCGTGGGTACGCTTGTTTCTTCTATCAAAATCAATACCTTATAACAAAGTTGTTTGTGTTGATATCAATCCACTGTCTTACATATCAAACGACCATAACCATAAGTAAACAGGTTAGGATAATTAAACTATTTCTGACGGATAACTGGTGTTGCTGTTTGCAGGTTAATAGGGAGAAATATAGTGGCCAGTTTTTTGGCAGTGGTAAGAATAGTTTGAATTAGATGCGCTTTTTTTTACTATAAGTAGCTGGCCATATGGAATCGAATATTTCTGGCTACTTGGGCTGGTACTATGCGAGGCACAACGGAGGGAGCATAGCCGTAGCTATGTGACCGGAGTTGTAACGAAGCAGAGTGCCAGCACAAGGAGTCAGAAATATATGATTTCATATGGTTAGCTACTTAAGAATGCAGTTTCTCTTTGACTGTTGGCATTTACAGGATTCGCTTTCATAACCGGTCAGTAAATATTCTCAGACATTAAGCGTCTACTTCCAGCTTCGGGAAGCTAAAGACGAAACCACGAAGAGCAGAAAGAAGAAAAGCAGGGGCTGGTCTTTCATTTTGCAATATCTTTTTCTTATTAGTATAAACAACAAGTGTCAATCCTAATCAGGCCCCGAAGAGGCCGAAGACCTGATGAGGTGGGAGTGAGCGGATTCCATCAGAGCCAGAAGCATTGAGACCTCACCCCAAAGGCCGGTCTCTTTAGTCATGATGGAAAACTTATCCTTGCAAAGCGGGGCGGACCATATATGACCCCAGCTTTCAGTTTTCTGCCAGTGTCGTCTTGTTAGTGGCCATAACAAATCCTTATGCTTCATTGACAAAAATAGTAAATAGTTTGTGGCAGGGAGGAACTTTTATAAGAAGACGTAGTCTTAGGATTAATTCAATAATCCAGTAATTCAATGAATCACTCCAGTAAGTTTCGTTCCTTCGATGTTGCTTTTTCTGATCTTTATTCCGGTACATTGGATATCATAAACCAATCCTGTGAACCTGATGCCAGCAAACTATCGCAGGTGTATCAAGGCATGTCTGGTCATGCACTGGACTCTCCTTTTCCTGTTTACAATAGACAATCAGATATACCCCAAAATGAAACAGGTATTCTTAAATCGTTGGGTGAATACGATATTGTATCTCTGGCAGACTTCAATGCAGAAAACTCTTTTGGAACGGATATTCATGAGATACCAAAATCAGTTCTTGATAAATATGTGCCTTGGAATTCTGATGATGAAATCATTAATAATGAAATATCGTCAATACCAGATTTTCCCTTTGCTCAGCAGGTATGTTTATCGGCTAGCGAGCCTGATCCAATACCTGCCAGGCATTTGAATCCAGATGATCAGTTAACTCATCTTCATGCCGTACGGTTTAACCAACAAGATTTACCACCAGTTACTTTTGTTAACCCGATAAACCTGAACCAAACGACAGGTGATAAGCAAACGACCCTACAGGAAGAAATTGCTGATAGTTTCCTTGTTGAGCACCAAAGGGAGCGAATGCAAGAACCCGAAAAAACAAAGCTGGTAAATCAGCAAAGAAGGAAGCGGTATAGTGAAATGATGAAAGACCCTGAAAAAAGAAAGCTGAATAGTCAGCGCCAAAGGGAGCGGTATCATGAAAGAATGAAGGACCCCGAAAAAAGAAAGCTGATAAATCAACGCCAAAGGGAGCGAAGGCAAGATCCCGAAAAAAGAAAGCTGGATAATCAGCGCCAAAGGGAGCGGTATCATGAAAGAATGAAGGACCCCATACAAAGAAAGCTGTTGAATCAGCGCAAAAAGGAGCGAATGAAAGATCCCGAAAAAAGAAAGCTGAAAAATCAGCAAAACCGGCGTCCATTAGGTCTTGAATCCATTCAAAAGAAAGACCTAAGGACTGATGCGTTGGCATGCATATGTTTCGACGCAGGTCAGTTTCCGAAGGAAGCCGACTCGTGAACCAACCGCCGTGCACTTCTCAACACTGGAATTGTCGGCGGGGAAAAGACCGTCGGCTCCCCTGAACGGGGAACCGACCTACGGTTTATAAATCCGCTAATCTCTTGCCATATCAGCCCTCGCAGATCCAACATCAGAAAATCAGGGTCAAAAATCAGGATCAGATCTTTCATTGTGCGTGTGCCGTAGCACGAATTTAGGAGTTCAAAGGATGAAGTCCTGAAGAGCGTGGAAGCTATGGAAGAGAGGCTGGTAGACCCACCGAAGTCCGCTGTCGGAAGCTGGCTTCAAACTACCACATGCGGCTGCCATTAAGAGTGGTGGTCGTGAGCAATGAGGAAAAGTCAGGCTCGACCTGGCATGTGTGGTACAGAGAGATGAGTAAACCCGAACCACTGTTGAGGCGTCGTAAAAGACTTCTCTGACAACAAAACCGTGGGCCGCACAATCGGATAAATCTGCAAGTGAATTCTGAATGCTGTACAGGTTGTGTCCTGCGTATAGGTGGCATGAATCTGTACTGGGCTCTTCTATGGAACTGCCCGAATCAGTCGCGTGGATGCTAAGGGAGACTCCCAAGTGGCCAAAACCACAAGGGGCGTATTCCACCTGGGCCAGAAGCATTGTAACCTCACCCCAAAGGCCGGTCTCTTTATTAAGAGAGTGGAAGCATTACTCTTTAATCATGATGAAAAACTTTCCCTTGCAAAGTGGGGCGGACCATATATGCCCCCGGTTCTCCGTGGGATTCGTTAAAACACCGCAACCTGCCCCCCAAAGCACTCAGGCAGTGCCTGTAAACCAGTCATCACCGGTTGCCCCTGCCCGTAAGGATAAGCAGTCTTAAAGCACACCATCACCTCAATATTCAGTGTTTGTCCTGTTTTTGAATAGCAATCAATTGAAGGATTTTGAAGACGCACTCGATGAACGCTCACACTGCGAATGACATTGATCAATGATCTGATTATGCAAATGTGCTCACCTCGGTCGATATAGTCCGTCATGCACTAGAACAGAAAAAGAAAAATCATGGAAAAAAACAACCTGATTGGCAGCATTTTTTTGGTCACGGGAACCACTGTTGGAGCCGGGATGATTGCGCTGCCGGTAACCACAGGCACTTACGGGTTTGCAGCGACCCTCTTTATGTTTATCGCCGTCTGGCTTGCTTCACTGGGCATCGCCTTCTCTATGCTGGAAGCTAACCTCCAGCACAAAGAGGGTGCCAACCTTATCACGATGATCTCGGTCACTCTGGGGCGACCCGGAGAGATAATAGGGTGGGGAAGCTGCTTATTATTTCTATATTGCATTCTTGCTGCTTATTTGTCTGGCCTGGGGGAGTTAACAGGCTACTCCTTGTCATATATTCTTCCTCTTGACGTTAACAAGACTACATCCGTTGTCGTGATTACGGCTATTGCTTCTGGCTTAATATATTCAGGCATAAGAATGTCAGAAAACATCAATCGCGTTTTTGTGATCGGAATTTTGCTGATATTTATCTCTCTTGCCTTCATTTCCATGCCTTATGTGGAGGCTGACAGGCTGGAAATAACAACATTCAACCCGCCATTCTTATCATTACCGGTTATTTTTGCCTCTTTTGGCTATCTGGTCATAGTGCCGACCTTGCGAAGCTATCTACACAGTGACGTGAGAAAAATAAAGATTGCCTGTGTGGTTGGTAGCCTTATACCACTGATCATGTATATTTTATGGGCAACGATTGTCATTGGTGTAATACCTGTTAATGGTGACAACGGTATAGAAAGCATTCTGTACTCCGGTGACCCATCAACAGGCATTTTACGGGCCATGGCAGAGTTCACAGACAATGGCAATGTTGTACTGATATTCAAGGCATTCTTTTTTTTAGCCATTGCCACGTCATTAATTGGTGTATCCCTGGGAACATTTGATCTTATCTCGGATGGCTTGCAGGCCAACAATATCAAACCCGGCAAGCTTACCCTGACTTTACTGACTTTTGCGCCACCTGCTCTGATAGTCATATTGCTGGACACTGTATTTTTAACGGCACTTGGTTATGCCGCAATATTTTCTGCTGTTGTCTTTGGCATCATTCCGGCCGTACTGCCCTGGGCCGGAAGAAACAAGGGTATCAAAAGCAGTTATCAGTTACCTGGCGGAAAAATAGCTTTCACTTTAATTATTATCTTTTCCATTGCGGTGATAATCGCTGAGCTATACAGCATGAATGATGCATAACTTCAAAAGGATATGATTATGAAAAATAATGTTATTAAAGACCTGGTAAAACTTTGCAAGTACGCCGGTGGCCGCTTCGACCTTGTTCAGGCTGGCGGGGGGAATGCCGGGGCTAAAGTGGATACAGGCAAACTGCTGGTCTCTCAGGGAGTGGGCTGCGTCCTTTCAGAAACGGAATCGAATCATGGTTATGTAACCGTTGACAGTGAAAAAATACTGAACGTTTTAGATAACAACGACCTGTTGAAAAAATACAGCCTGAAAGAGAGTGTTAAAATAGCCAATCAATCGGTCAGGGAAGCTAATGAGTTGCCGGATATAAAACCCACCGCCGAAGTGTTTCTTCATGCCCTCCTCCCTTTTAAATACACCCTGCATTTGCATCCTGTCATTATCAATGCCCTATTGATACATCGTGATGCCCAAAACATCATATCAAACCTGTACCCGGATGCCGGTTTTGTCGGGTATGCCGCCCCCGGGCTGGAAGTGTCCATTCTTTTCGCCCAGTACATGCAAAGCCTCACAGGCAAAGAGAAGCCGCATCTCTACTTTATGAAAAATCATGGCATTATGGTTGGTCATAATACTGTCGAAGGATTAATGGCCATTGTTGAAAACATGATGGCCATTGCTGAAAAATACTTTGCAGTTGATTACAGCCACATGAAAAATGCGACAAAAATTGCTGAGCTCTATAGCGCAATAACTGGCATTCAGTGCATAGCTCACTGTTCCAACGACCAAACCATCAACCAAGTGTACCGTGATGACAAAGAGGCCTTTTTCTTTACTCCCTGTTATCCTGATCAATATGTGTATAATGCGGTTATGCCGGTGGAGTTGAACGAGTTATCGGCTCAGGAGATTGTGGATTTTAAAATCCATAATAATAATTTTCTGCCAGGTGTCGTGGTGTACCAGGATAACATCTACTTTGTGTCTACCAATTTAAAAATCACCCATGAGATGGAAGAAGTTTTCAGATCTCACCTGTTAATTGTTACCCTGAACAAACAAAACAGAAAAAAAATAGATACATTAGACAACAGCTTACACAATATTCTATTTTCGGTTAATCCGTTAAACCGATATCATTAGTGCAACTGATTCTTGATTAACCAGTAAGAAGACAAGACATCCATTTTTCTGAGTCAAAAATGGGTGTCTTTTTTGAAGCGAGTGAAGCGAGGGTCAGGTCTTGATTCCTGAATAAAGTCAAGGAAAACGAAAAGACAGGGTCAGCCTTTGTATTTGCAAGACCTGACAATGTTTATTTGTATTTGAAATATCTAGCTGTGTTTAGTGCCTTGCATATCAAGAATATTCTGTATCCGGGAATCCAGTTGTTGTTTTAATTCCTGATAATCTTTATTACCTTGTGTCACGGAAAGTACATTGTCGAGAACTTCGTGGCCATAGTTTATTATCTTTTGTAGTTTTTTGGCCGAAGTAATGACTCTATTCTCAGCGAATGAAATACATTCCGGGACTTGATAAGGAGTGATATTTGATCTGATGTCAGGCAGCAGCCCGGCAGCGCCATGAAGGGTAGATTCCAGAATATGCCCTGGATCCTGTTTGCATTCCAGTATGCGTTCCAGTTGGTCGAATCTGGATCTGAATTGCTTCAGGGCCTGTGCTACTGATTCATCAGTAATCGTTTGTGATGATTCCATAATGCTGTCAAAGCCAAATTTCAATGCCTCACTCCAGGCCCTCAGATCGCTGATGATTTGTTTTGCAGAGAGGGTTTTCTCGCCGTTCTCAATAGCCGATAGTTCCAAGCCTACAAAAACAGTAGACATTGGGATATCACTTACCTTACGGACGATATCGACATAATTTGTTGCTAATTTCGCAAGTTCTTTCATATTCTCCTGTAATTGACCCAGCCTTTGTTGTTCTGATAGCTGGCCTGTGTTGACCAAAGGCTCCGACTGTGAGTTTGACCGGCCTGCTTCCTGAGCTACGGGTGTCTGAGTGTCCTTTGGGTCAGGCCGTGGCGTTGTAGTCTGAGCATGTAAGTCACCAGCAGGACTATGAGTCACTGTCCTGCTGGTAATTTTTCTGTTCAGAGCTTGTGTTAGCCCGGATTCAGGAAAAGCGTTGATGTAATTCTCGGCCTCGACGACTGAGATGGTCCTGGAATGGCCAGAGAAACAGAAAACAGCGAACAGGGCGCTCAGCAATCCATCGGTTTGGTAATTGTATTGAATGTTTTCAAGCCAGCTCAGCTGGACAGAGGTAGATGGCACCATACAGTAATTTCCATAGCGTTAGTTATTTTTGAAGGCTGTCTTTTAATGACCATTAAGAACAGAGTAAGTTCATTTTTAACGACAGATCCTACGTACAATATTCTGTCCATTTTGGTTCCTGGAATTTTTTGTTTTGTATACTTACTCCAGTGTTAGTGAGTTTTCGTCCAAAAACGCAAACGTCTGAAAATCTCAGAAAACGGAATCAGGTTTTGATTCTTGAATAAAGTCAAGGAAAACAAAAAGTCAGGGTCAGGCCTTTGTATTTGAACACATTCAAGATTCGAGACCTGACACTGTTTCTTTTTGGAATAATTTTTACAAGATACCCGGAAGCACTGGATTTAATGGGTCGACTTTCTGCTTATCTACCCATTGTTTCAGGTCTACGCTGGTTTCGATGCCCGGCAAACTGGTAACGGTCTGCACCCAGATTAGGCCACCAACCCACGCAAAAGCTTCCGTTGGTACCCCATCTTTTACACACGTATATTCACTTTCCGTTGTGCATGCCAGGGGATTAATACCACTGGTAATTCGTTCGTTGGCCTCAGGCTCATCTTCTTGAGTCGGCATAGAGAACCCCCTGGAGGTTTCTCCAGTTGCCTTACTCTGTAGCACGTCAGCTGATTCGCCTCCACGGAAGTTGCCTCCACGATAGGTGCCTCCACGAGAGCTGGCCCCACCAAACAGGCTTCCGAAATCAAACAGTTCTCTGGGCTCCAACATATTTGACACCCTTGCTTCTCGCTCCAAAGCATCCACGGACTGTTTCAACAAGGTAAACCCGAAGGGAATGGCCAGTCCGGCCTCGCTGGACATGGCCGTTTTGCGGTCAACGCCCATGGCTTCCAGTATGGGTGCCACTTGTTGAATGCCAATGTTGTGCCTTTCTGACTCATTGTGACCTCGTCCATGGGAAAAAAGTGCACTCGAAGACGATGGCCGTTCCCCTCCAAACCCTGATACCTGATGAAGGGCAAAGCCGACATGATGAAAGCCAGCACCTTGCTGCAGTCCTTTGGGCATACGCAGCGCCACACTGAGGGGAATCAGTTTATCCAGCCCCCGGGGCCAGAACTTCGACAGATACCTCCTTTTGATTGTGCTGTGCAGATCCACAGTGAATTCAGCACCTTCCAGTGCCTTTTCACTACTGGCGCACAGATACACCTGAACGATGGGTACATTTGTATCCTCTTTGCCATAATCCCCGATACCCGCAAGCTGCAAACGTTCCTGAACCTCAGCAGGAAATTTATCCAGCGTTAGCCATGAAACGCTGACAACAGGCTGAATGTCCCGGTTGTTACCGACAACACTCACGCCAATACCGGCCGTTGATACGAAATCGTCGCGAAATACGTTCACTGAGGTCATCCGGACCTGCTTTGCGAGGGAAGTTAACCGCTCCCCTCTGGCCACTGTAGTCGTCTTCGGCAGTGTACACTGGCCACTCATACGCGTCAGGATTTGAGCCATGTTGTTCATGGCAGTCCGGGCTCCGGAAGGGTCCAGGGAGTAATGCCCAAGCTGCCTGGCAAACATTTCAAGGCCTTTGTTACATCGCTGCTGTTCAGGGAGTTCACTTGCCCGGCTCCCCGCCATGGCAACGTCATAGGCAGGGGGCGCTGATGGGGCTGGATTCACCGGTGGATAATGAAGGGCTTGTTGCTCCCTGGGGAGCTGCTGAAAAACATCAGGATTCATTGCCTGGCCGGTGGTGCCACCATCACCAGGAGGGAATCCCTCACTTAAAGGAAGACCAGCGGACATGCCGGGTAATACATGCCCACCGGCTTCCTGCTCCCGCTTATGCACATTGATTTCATCGATCAGGCAATCAATCCCCATGCTCAAACAGCTGTTAGGTTCCCGGATAAGCTTACAAAATTTTGTGGCTTCAGACCCTTCAACACCCTCCCCAAGATTAAGGAATTCCCCCTGGATGTGCTTGAGCAGCCCGGTAATCAACTGGCGCTTTTCGCCGCCCTCACAACGGGACTGTTTAATATTGACAAACCCTGAATCCCTGAGCTGTTCTTTCAGTATACTGAGTTTGAAGTCAGGATCCGGTATTGCTGCCGTGCAGATTTTTTTAGCGATGTCCTGAACCTCCTCTACTGTCCTGTTTTGCAGGAATTTAGCAAGATCCATGGTCGTTATATTACTGCGTTCAATTCGCCTGACTGCCTGGCTGCCAACGGGTTGTGGTGGCAATGGATTTTGGGCAGCGGATGGTAAGTTGGAATTGGTAATATACATAATCGATCAGCTCATAATAAAAATTTTCCTTATTAGATTGCCTGGCTGGCTAAAAGTTCAATAAGTAATGATTGGCTGTTGAAACATTTGAGGAAATGCGGAACTTTTTATCGAAAAGAGTGATCAATCAGAAATTGAGTAATTAGTCAGTTATAATTTCACAATTCAACAAACCACAGGTTAATTTTCAAATGGACAGAGTTCTTGCAGACTCAAAAGCAGTATTTTACTCTGATCACCCTTGCCAACAGGTTCTTTCAGAAAATCCCATACCTACTGAAGATTCGAGTTTACAGCCACGCCTGGCTGGCTACTCTGCACAAATATCCACTTCAACCCGTGAAAGTTACCTGAAGCAGGTAGTAACTATCCAGAAGACATCATCTTCTCCCCTTTCAATCGATGATTTTTCAATATCCAATTCACCAGCTACTACTAATGATTTACGACTTCCTCAGGCAACTGATCCTTCTGTCTCTGGTGAATCTGAAAACGTTACGCTTGAAAAGGTGCGCGTTAAGTTTAAAAAAGATTTGCGCATTTCTCCAACACTCAGGGAGATCGAAGCCAGATTCCTCCAAACCGAAAAAGGCAAGGCATGGAAAGCTGACAAAAAAGCATTTCAAAAGTCCTATATAAAATCGATGTATAAGGAAATGAGGGAGAAGGAGAGTCGGCAGCTAATCCAGACAAAATTGAATCATCTCCCCCCGGACATGTTGAATAGAACCTAATAATCCCGATAAGGTCAAAAAAAACAAAAGCGAGGGTCAGGCATTTGTATTTGAACACATTCAAGATTCAAGACCTGACACTGTTTCTTCTGTTTCTTGGTCGGATAGGGTTTCCAGTGTTCGCCACCGGTTCACCACGGTTATCGTCAGAGTCAGTCCCATGCTCGGTCAGTACATGGTACACAGGGCTGCCTGGTCGGATGGGGTTTCCAGTGTTTGCCACCGGTTCACCACGGTTATCGTCAGAGTCAGTCCCATGTTCGGTCAGTACATGGTACACAGGGCTGCCTGGTCGGATGGGGTTTCCAGTGTTCGCCACCGGTTTACCACGGTTATCGTCAGAGTCAGTCCTATACTCGGTCAGTACATGGTACACAGGGCTGTCTGGTCGGATGGGGTTTCCAGTGTTCGCCATAGAGTTGCTGCCTGTTGCTATACCGGCCTGCCCGTCCGCCACCGGTTCACCCTGGTTATTGATGGATTCATCCCCTATCAGTTCTAGGTACACAGGGATATCAGGGGGGGCGGGTTCTTTTTCATTACCCACCAGGGGGGTGGTGTACCCTGTTGCCGTTTTCCCTTGTCTGAGTTTTAACGGTTGGTAATTGATTGGGAGAGCAGGCAGCGGTCTCTTGTTCATCGGCCTGAACGACAACGGTTGATAATGATCCCGGGGAGCAGTAGGCAGCTGTCCCTGAGCACGGGGGGGGCCGC
>NZ_JAGHQV010000062.1:0-20193 GCF_017744175.1 Thalassotalea sp. G20_0
CGGGCAGGAGCAAACACCAGAAATCAAAGAGGCCGTGGCCACGCTGTTGCCCCGCGTGAACGTACAGAAAGACCAATTTATTCCTCAGCATATCGCCAACCTGCTGTGGGCCATGGCGAAACTGGTGAACAACGGGCAGGAGCAGACACCAGGGCTCAACGAGGCTGTGGCCGCGCTGTTGCCCCACGTGAACGCACAGAAAGCTCACTTTAAACCACAGGAAATCGCCAACCTGCTGTGGGCCATGGCGAAACTGGTGGACAACGGGCAGGAGCAGACACCAGGGCTCAAAGAGACCCTGGCCGCGCTGTTGCCCCACGTGAACGCACAGAAAGCTCACTTTAAACCACAGGAAATCGCCAACCTGCTGTGGGCCATGGCGAAACTGGTGGACAGCGGGCAGGAGCGGACACCAGAACTCAACGAGGCCGTTGTCACGCTGTTGCTCCTCGTGAACACACAGAAAGCTCACTTTAAACCACAGGGTATCGCCAACCTGCTGTGGGCCATGGCGAAACTGGTGGACAACGGGCTGGAGCAGACACCAGAGTTCAAAGAGGCCGTGGCCACGCTGTTGCCCGAAGTGAACGCACGGAAAGCTCACTTTAAACCACAGGAAATCGCCAACCTGCTGTGGGCCATAGTGAAACTGGTGGACAGCGGGCAGGAGCTGACACCATGGCTCAACGAAGCCCTGACCTCGCTGTTGCCCCACTTGAACGCACAGAAAGCTAACTTTAAACCACAGGAAATCGCCAACCTGCTGTGGGCCATGGCAAAACTGGTGGACAACGGCCAGGAGTGGACACCAGAGCTCAACGAGGCCGTGGCCGCGCTGTTGCCCCTCGTGAATGCACAGAAAGCTAACTTTAAGCCACAGCATATCGCCAACCTGCTGTGGGCCATGGCAAAACTGGTGGACAACGGGCAGAAGCAAACACCAAGGCTCAACGAGGCCGTGGCTGCGCTATTGCCCCATGTGAACGCACAGAAAGACCAATTTAATGCCCAGGGTATCGCCAACCTGCTGTGGGCCATGGCGAAACTGGTGGACAACGGGCAGGAACAGACACCAGAGCTCAACGAGGCCGTGGCCGCGCTGTTGTCACATGTGAACGCACAGAAAGATCAATTTATTCCTCAGCATATCGCCAACCTGCTGTGGGCCATGGCGAAACTGGGTGAGCTCGTTGAACTAAACGTGGTTAAATCCACGTTCGAATCTCTTGTCCACCGAATCAGTCAAAACTCTCAGCTCTCTCAGCAGGTAATATTGATGTCTCTCTGGGGAGTAATAGTATGCTGTGCCAGGTTATCTCTGGTTCACAATACCAGTAAAGGTAACGTGCTGGAAAAGCACATGGATGACCTGTTTATTCGCCTGGAAAATACATCCCCGGACAATGAAGAAGACCAACGCCTCATTGCGATGGCCGCAAGTTGGCTTGGGAGACCGTGTCCGTTTGTGCCCTATTACCAGACAATCGTTTCAAAACGTCAATCCGACTTCCGCAATCAACTCCAATCATACATTCCATCTTTGAGGATTGAAGAAGAAAAGAGTCTGAATTCATTACCTCCGCTTGACCTGCTACTGCCAGATCACAACATGGTGATTGAAGTTCAGGGACCGTCTCATTACGTGGGTGGTGATTTCAAAACCAGGAAGGGTTCGACTCTGCTGAAAATAGCACTGCTGCAAAAAGCAGGATTTGAGGTCATTGAAATTCCGGTTAACATGCTTTTGAATCAGGATTTAATGAAACCATACATTGATCAAATAAAGACCAGGATAAGCTTCCCGCCACAGGGGCATGGCTCTGTATCACTTAAAAGAAGGTGGGCAGATGATTCATACATTACTGCTGATAAAAGCACGCAACCCACAGATCACGGTGACTTAACTGCAGAAGAACATTTAGAAGTAGAAGAGCAAACCGGAAAACCAGCCAAGAGGAAGAGAAAAAACAGCCAGTAATCCCCTCTTTTCGACCCTGGAACCGTTTTCACATTCCAGGAAAGTTCTACCAGCGTTGAAGACCTGTTGCCCCTGAATTTCGCCCCGGATGATTTGAAGATAACGGGTGGTTGGCATCAGGAGTAGATGAGTTTCTACCACTGCTCACATTTATCAACATTCCAGCAAAATGAACTTCTGAACAGTACAGCAGTCTGCTTTTTATATTCTCATGAATTAATGAAATATAGTTATGGATAGAAGCTATGCTGGTATCAGTGGTCAATACGCAAGATCAGATAATTATTATAACCGACCGGGTGGCCATGCCGCTTCTTCAAGGCGTGGACGATATAGACATGCCACGGTCAGGTGGGATGATACCCCACGCACTAAACTTGGGCGTAATAAATTTTACCGTTCTTCTGACGCAAGCCCTTCTCAATATCTACTGCGCCGTTCAGTAAACCTTGCTCAAGATTTTAATGCTCTCACCAAACAGGAAATAATGGCTGGCCTGGTAAGTAAATCGGATCGTTTCGGTGATCGCTATGATGGGAGAGATCACGGCCTATATGCCAGTTCAATTAAAAAATACACGTCAGCGTCTAAAAGACCGTTAAATCGAGCGGAACAAAACCAGCTGATGCGTTTGCTGCAAAATTTCACAGCAACAAGGAGCTGGAATTGGCGAAGCCTGACGACAACACTTCACTCATTTACTTCGGCAGGTGTTTTTACCCCTCATAACCCCATGGATAAGCGAGTAAAGCTTACTCAAGCTAACTTATTGTCAACGCTACTGGATGCAATGATATTCAAGTGCAACCAAAAACCTCAAGCCAGGGACATTGATGCCCGGGGAATTGCCAACCTGCTATGGGCCATGGCTAAACTGGCGGACAACGGGCAGAAGCGGACACAAGAGTTCAACGAGGCCGTGGCCGCGCTGTTGTCCCACGTGAAGACACAGAAAGACCTATTTAATGCTCAGGGTATCGCCATCCTGCTCTGGGCCATGGCAAAACTGGTGGACAACGATCAGGAGCGGACGCCAGGGCTCAAAGAGGCCGTGGCCGCATTGTTGCCCCACGTGAACGCAAGGAAGGACCAGTTTAATGCCCAGGGAATCGTCAACCTGCTGTGGGCCATGGCGAAACTGGTGGACAACGGGCAGGAGCAGACACCAGAGTTCAACGAGGCAATGGTATCGTTGTTGCCCCTCGTGAACGCACAGAAAGACCAATTTATTCCACAGCATATCGCCAACCTGCTGTGGGCCATGGCAAAACTGGTGGATAACAGGCATGAGTTGACACCAGGGCTCAAAGAAGCTGTGGCCGCACTGTTGCCCCACGTGAACGCGCAGAAAGACCAATTTAATGCCCAGGATATCGCCAACCTGCTGTGGGCCATGGCAAAACTGGTGGGTAACGGGCAGGAACAGACACCAGAACTCAACGAGGCCGTGGCCGCGCTGTTGCGCCACGTGAACACACAGAAAGCTAACTTTAAACCACAGGAAATCGCCAACCTGCTGTGGGCCATGGCGAAACTGGTGGACAACGGGCAGGAGTGGACACCAGGGCTCAAAGAGACCGTAGCCGCGCTGTTGCCCCTCGTGATCGCACAGAAAGACCAATTTAATGCCCAGGGTATCGCCAACCTGCTGTGGGCCGTGGCAAAACTGGTGGACAACGGGCAGGACCGGACACCAGAGCTCAATGAGGCCGTGGCCGCGCTGTTGCCCCTCGTGAACGCACAGAAACACCAATTTATTCCTCAGCATATCGCCAACCTGCTGTGGGCCATGGCGAAACTGGTGGACAAAAGGCAGGAGCAGATACCAGGGTTCAACGAGACTGTGGTCGCGCTGTTGCACTTCGTGAACGTAAACAAAGACCAATTTATTCCTCAGCATATCGCTAACCTGCTGTGGGCCATGGCGAAACTGGGCGAACTCATTGAGCTGAACGTGGTAACATCCACGTTCAAATCGCTTGTCGAACGAATCAGTGGCAACCCTCAGTTCTCTCAGCAAGCGATATTGATGTCCCTTTGGGGAGTAATGGTATGCTCTGCCAGGTTGTTTCTGGTCTCCAATGCCAATAAAAATCACGTGTTTGAAAAGCACATGGATGACCTGTTTACCCGTCTGGAAAATACATTCCTGCACAATGAAGAGGATCAACGCACCATTGCCCAGGCCGCAAGTTGGCTTGGCAGAGCCTGTCCGTTCGTCCCCCATTACCAGACATTCATTTCAAAACCTCAAGCCGACTTCCGCAATCAACTCCACTCATGCATTCCATCTTTGAGGATTGAAGAAGAAAAGAGTCTGAATTTATTACCTCCGGTTGACCTGCTACTGCCAGATCACAACATGGTGATTGAAGTTCAGGGCCCCTTTCATTATGTGGGTGGTGATTTCAACACCAGGAATGGTTCGACTCTGCTGAAAATCGCTCTGTTGCAAAAAGCAGGATTTGAGGTCATGGAAATCCCGGTTAACATGCTTTGGAACCACGATTCAATGAAACAATGTATTGATCAAATAAAGACCAGGGTAGACATCCCGCCACAGGACATGGCTCTGTATCACTTAAAAGAAGGTGGGCAGATGCGGCATACGTTACTGCTGATAAAGGCAGGCAACCCTCAGGTCATGGTTACTTAACCGCCGAAGAACATTCAAAAGAGCAAACCGGCAGACCAGGAAAGAGGAAGAAAACAACCAGCCAGTAATCGCCTTCCTCCCACCATGATTAAAGAACCCTTGTCACATTCCGGGAAGGAATGCCAGCGTTGAACACCTGTTGCCCATACATCTCGCCCCGGATGATTTGAAAATAACGGGTTGATGGCATCAGGAGTAGATGTGTTTCCCCAACCGGTTACG
This sequence comes from Thalassotalea sp. G20_0, assembly GCF_017744175.1. Taxonomy (NCBI): domain Bacteria; kingdom Pseudomonadati; phylum Pseudomonadota; class Gammaproteobacteria; order Alteromonadales; family Colwelliaceae; genus Thalassotalea; species Thalassotalea sp. G20_0. The sequence continues at coordinate 4,857 of NZ_JAGHQV010000062.1, forward strand.
TTTACACACATTCCAGCAAAATGAACTTCTGAAAAGAACCGCAGTCTGCTTTTTATATTTTCATGAATTAAAGAAATATAAATATGGATAGAAAATCTGCTGGTATCAGTGGTCAATACACAAGATCAAATAATGATTACAACCGACCGGATGACCATGCCGATTCTTCAAGGCGTGTGCAATATAGACATGGCACAGTCGAACAGTGGGATAATTCCCTCCGTACTACCCCGGGGAGCAATGAATTTTACCAATCTTCTACTGCACGTTCTTCTCAATATCTACTGCAGCGTTCTGTAAACTCTGCTCAAGATTTTAATGCTCTCATCAAACGGGAAATAATGGCTGGTCTGGTGAGTAAATCGGATCGTTTCGGTCATCGCTATGATGGAAGAAATCACGGTCAATATGCCAGTTCAATTAAAAAATACACATCAGCTGCTAAAAGACCGTTAAATCAAGCGGAACAAAGCCAGCTGATGCGTTTGCTGCAAAATTTCACAGCAACGCGGAGCTGGAATTGGCGAAGCCTGACGACAACACTGCACTCATTTACTTCAGCGGGTGTTTTTACCCCTCACAGACCCTTGGATGAGCGTGTCAAGCTTACTCAAACTGCCTTATTGACAACACTGCTTGATGCAATAATATTCAAGTGCAACCAAAAACCTGAAGCCAGCTATGTTGGTGCCCAGGAAATCGCCAACATGCTTTGGGCTATGGCGAAACTGGTAGACAGCGGGCAGGAACAGACACCAGAGCTTAACGAGGCCGTGGCCACGCTGTTGCCCCACGTGAACGCACAGAAAGCTAACTTTAAACCACAGGAAATCGTCAACCTGCTGTGGGCCATGGCGAAACTGGTGGACAACGGGCAGGAGCAAACACCGGTGCTCAACGGAGCCGAGGCCGCACTGTTGCCCCACGTGAGCGCACAGAAGGCTAACTTTACAGCACAGGGTATCGCCAACCTGCTGTGGGCCATGGCGAAACTGGTGAACAACGGGCAGGAGCAGACACCAGAACTCAAAGAGGCCGTGGCCGCACTGTTGCTCCTCGTGAATGTACAGAAAGCCAACTTTAAACCACAGGAAATCGCCAACCTGCTGTGGGCCGTGGCGAAACTGGTGGACAACGGGCAGGAGCAGACACCAGAACTCAAAGAAGCCGTGGCCGCACTGTTGATCCTTGTGAACGCACAGAAAACCAACTTTAAACCTCAGGGTATCACCAACCTGCTGTGGGCCACGGCGAAAATGGTGGACAACGGCGAGGAGCGCACAACAGAGTTCAATGAGGCCGTGGTCGGGCTGCTGCACCAAGTGAACGTACAGAAAGCTAACTTTACACCACAGTGTATCGCCAACCTGCTGTGGGCCATGGGGAAACTATTGGACAATGGGCAGGAGCGGACAACAGAGTTCAATGAGGCCGTGGTCGGGCTGCTGCACCACGTGAACCCACAGAAAGCTAACTTTAAACCACAGGAAATCGTCAATCTGCTCTGGGCCATGGCAAAACTGGTGGACAGCGGGCAGGAGCAAACACCAGAACTCAACGAGGCCGTGGCCGCGCTGTTGCACCACGTAAACGCACAGAAAGACCAATTTAATTCCCAGGGCATCGCCAACCTGCTGTGGGCCATGGCGAAACTGGGGGAACTCATTGAGCTGAACGTGGTTACATCCACGTTCGAATCGCTTGTCTACCGAATCAGTGACAACCCTCAGCTCTCTCAGCAAGACATATCAATCTCTCTCTGGGGAGTCATGGTATGCTGTGCCAGATTATCTCTGGCCTCCAATACCAACAACATTAACGTGCTTGAAAAGCACATGGATGACCTGTTTACTCGCCTGAAAAATACATTCCCGGACAATGAACGTGATCAATCCATCCTTGCCCAGGCCGCCGTTTGGCTTGGCAGAACGTATCCAGTCGTCCCCCATTACCCGACAAACATTTCAAAAACCCAGATCAACTTCCGCGATCAACTCCAATCATGCATTCCATCTTTGAGGATTGAAGAAGAAAAGAGTCTGGACTCATTACCTCCGGTTGACCTGCTTCTGCCAGATCACAAGATGGTGATTGAAGTTCAGGGACCGTTTCATTACGTAGGTAGTGATTTCAAAACCAGGAAGGGTTCGACTCTGCTTAAAATAGCACTACTGCAAAAATCAGGATTTGAGGTCATTGAAATTCCGATTACCATGCTCTTGAGTCAGGATCTAATGAAACCATACATTGATCAAATAAAGACCAGGACAGGCATCCCGCCACAGGAGCATGGCTCTGTATCACTTAAAAGAAGGTGGGCAGATGCGGCATACGTTACTGCTGATAACTGCAGGCAACCCTTAGATCACGGTTACTTGACTGCCGAAGAACATTCAGGGGAGCAAACAGGCAAGCCAGGTAGAAAAAGGAAAAGAAAAAACAGCCAGTAAACTCTTCCCTACCGTCATGACTCAAGCATCATTTTCACATTCCAGGGAAGGAGTGCCAGCGTTGAACACTTGTTACCCATGCATCTCACCCCGGATAAGTTGAAAATAACGAACTGGTGACATCAGGAATAGATGCGCTTACCCAACCGGTTTCGTCTGTAGCCATTTCAGCAAAATGAACTTCTGAACAGAACAGTAGTCTGCTTTTAATATTTTCATAAATTAATGAAATATAGTTATGGATAGAAGCTCTGCTGGTGTCAGTGGTCAATACGCAAGATCAGGCAATGATTACAACCAACCGGATGACCAGGCCACTTCTTCACGGCGTGGACGATATAGATATGCCACAATCAAACAATGGGATATCCCCTCCCGCACTGTCCCGGGGCGTAATGAATTTTACCATTCTTCTTTCACACGCTCTTCACAACATCTACAGTACCGTTCAGTAAACCCTGCTCAAGATTTCAATACCCTCACCAGACAGGGAATAATGGATGGTCTGCTGAGTAAATCTTACCGTTTCGGTGATCGCTATGATGGGAGAGATCACGGCCTGTATGCCAGTTCAATTAAAAAATACACGTCAGCTGCTAAAAGACCGTTAAATCAAGCTGAACAAAGCCAGCTAATACGTTTGCTGCAAAATTTTAAAGCAACACGGAGCTGGAATTGGCGAAGCCTGACGACAACACTTCACTCATTTACTTCAGCGGGTGTTTTTACCCCTCATAGTCCCTTGAATGAGCGTGTTAAGCTTACTCAAGCTGTCTTATTGTCAACACTGCTTGATGCAATAATATTCAAGTGCAACCAAAAACCTGAAGCCAGCTATATTGCTGCCCAGGAAATCGCCAACATGTTATGGGCTATGGCGAAACTGGTGGATAACGAGCAGGAGCCAACATCAGGGCTCAATGAGGCTGTGGCCGCACTGTTGCCCCTCGTGAACGCACAGAAACACCGTTTTATTCCTCAGCATATTGCCAACCTGCTGTGGGCCATGGCGAAACTGGTGGATAACGGGCAGGAGCAGATGCCAGAGCTGAACGAGGCTGTGGTTGCGCTGTTGCCCTGCGTGAACGCACAGAAAGCAGACTTTAAACCACAGGAAATCGCCAACCTGCTGTGGGCCATGGCAAAACTGGTGGACAACGGACAGGACCGGACACCAGGGCTCAAAGAGGCTGTGGCCGCGCTGTTGCCCCAAGTGAACGCTCAGAAAGCTAACTTTACACCACAGGGTATCGCCAACCTGCTATGGGCCATGGCAAAACTGGTGGACAACGGGCAGGAACGGACGCCAGAGTTCAGTGATGTAGTGGCCGCCCTGTTGCCCCATGTAAAGGCACAAAAAGCTCATTTTAAACCCCGGGAAATCGCCAGCCTGCTATGGTCCATGGCGAAACTGGTGGACAACGGGCAGGAACGAACGCCAGAGTTCAATGATGTATTCGCCACCCTGTTGCCCCATGTAAACGAACAAAAAGCTCATTTTAAACCCCAGGGAATCGCCAACCTGCTGTGGGCCATGGCGAAACTCGGTGATAACGGGCAGGAGCAGACACCAGAGCTCAACGAGGCTGTGGTTGCGCTGCTGCCGTGCGTGAACGCACAGAAAGCTCACTTTAAACCACGGGAAATCACCAACCTGCTGTGGGCCATGGCAAAACTGGTGGACAACGGGCAGGTGCGGACACCAGAGCTCAAAGAGGCCGTGGCCGCGTTGTTGCCCCACGTGAACGCTCAGAAAGCTAACTTTACACCACAGGGAATCACCAACCTGCTATGGGCCACGGCAAAACTGGTGGACAACGGGCAGAAACGGACGTCAGAGTTCAATGATGTAGTGGCCGCCCTGTTGCCCCATGTACACGCACAAAAAGCTCACTTTAACCCACAGGAAATCGCCAATCTGCTGTGGGCCATGGCGAAACTGGTGGACAGCGAGCTGGAGCCGACACCAGGGCTCAACGAGGCTGTGGCCGCGCTGTTGCCCTGCGTGTACGCCAGGAAAGACCAATTTATTCCTCAGCACATCGCCAACCTGCTGTGCTCCATGACGAAACTGGTGAACAACGGGCAGGAGCAGACACCAAGGCTCAAACAGACCTTGGCCGCAGTGTTACGCCTTGTGAACGCACAGAAAACCAACTTTAAACCACAGGAAATCACCAACCTGCTGTGGGCCATGGCGAAACTGGCGGACAACGGGCAGGAGCAGACACCAAGGTTCAACGAGGCCCTGGCCGCGCTGTTGCCCCACGTGAACGCACAGAAAAACCAATTTATTCCCCAGCATATCGCCAACCTGCTGTGGGCCATGGCAAAACTGGGCGAACTCATTGAGCTGGACGTGGTAACCACCACGTTCAAATCGCTTGTCTACCGAATCAGTGGCAACACTCAGCTCTCTCAGCAAGCAATGTTGATGTCCCTTTGGGGAGTAATAGTATGCTGTGCCAGGTTGTTTCTGGTCTCCAATGCCAATAAAAATTACGTGTTTGAAAAGCACATGAATGACCTGTTTACCCGTCTGGAAAATACATTCCTGCACAATGAAGAGGATCAACGCGTCATGGCCATGGCCGCCAGTTGGCTTGGCAGAGCGTGTCCGGTGGTCCCCCATTACCAGACAATCATGTCAAAACCTCAAGCCGACTTCCGCGATCAACTCCAATCATGCATTCCCTCTTTGCAGATTGAAGAAGAAAAGAGTCTGAACTCACTGCCTCCGGTTGACCTGCTACTGCCAGATCACAATATGGTGATTGAAATTCAGGGTCCCTCTCATTACGTGGGTGGTGATTTCCAAACCAGGAATGGTTCGACTCTGCTGAAAATCGCACTGTTGCAAAAAGCAGGATTTGAGGTCATTGAAATTCCGGTTAACAGGCTTTGGAATCAGGATTTAATGAAACCATACATTGATCAAATAAAAACCAGAACAAGGATCCCGCCACAGGGGCATGGCTCTGTATCACTTAAAAGAAGGTGGGCAGATGCGGCATACGTTACTGCTGATAAAGGCAGGCAGCCCACAGACCACGGTTACTTAACCGCCGAAAAACAGTTAGAAGAACCAACCGGCAAACCAGCCAAGAGGAAGAGAAAAAATAGTCAGTAATCCCCTCTCTTCGACCCGGGAACCGCTTTCACATTCAAGTAAAGTTCTACCAGCGTTTAAGACCTGTTGCCCCTGAATTTCGCCCCGGGTGATTTGAAGATAACGGATCTCACATTTATCAATATTCCAGCAAAATGAACTTCTGAACAAATCAGCAGTCTGCTTTTTTATATTCTCATGAATTAATGAAATATATTTATGAATAGAAGCTCTGCTGGTATCAGTGGTCAATACGCAAGATCAGGCAATGATTACAACCAACCGGATGACCAGGCCGCTTCTTCACGGCATGGACGATATAGATATGCCACAGTCAGACAATGGAATAACCCCTCCCGCACTGCCCCGGGGCGTAATGAATTTTACCATGCTTCTTTCAGACGCTCTTCTCAACATCTACAGTACCGTTCTGTATACCCTGCTCAAGGTTTTAATGCTCTCACCAAACAGGAAATAATGGATAACCTGGTGAGTAAATCGGATCGTTTAGGTCATCGCTATGATGGGAGACGTCACGGTCAATATGCCAGCTCAATTAAAAAATACACGTCAACTGCTAAAAGACCGTTAAATCGAGCGGAACAAAGCCAGCTGATGCGTTTGCTGCAAAATTTTACCGCAACACGGAGCTGGAATTGGCGAAGCCTGACGACAACAATGCACTCATTCACTTCAGCGGGTGTTTTTACCCCTCATAGCCCCTTGGATGAGCGTGTCAAGCGAACTCAAGCTTCGTTAATGACAACGCTACTTGATGCAATCATATTCAAGTGCAACCAAAAACCTCCAGCCAGGGATATTGATGCCCAGGGAATCGCCAACCTGCTGTGGGCCATGGCGAAACTGGCAGACAGCGGGCAGGAGCGAAAACCAGTGCTCAACGAGGCTGTGGCCGCAATGTTGCCCCACGTGAACGCACAAAAAGACCAATTTAATCCTCAGAATATCGCCAACCTGCTGTGGGCCGTGGCAAAACTGGTGGACAACGGGCAGGAACAGACACCAGAACTCAACAGGGCCGTGGCCGCGCTGTTGCCACTCGTGAACGCAAAAAAAAACCAATTTATTCCTCAGAATATCGCCAACCTGCTGTGGGCCATGGCGAAACTGGTGAACAACGGGCAGGAGCAGACACCAGAGTTCAACGAGGCCATAGCATCGTTGTTGCCCCTCGTGAACGCACAGAAAGACCAATTTATTCCACAACATATCGCCAACCTGCTGTGGGCCATGGCGAAACTGGCGGACAACGGGCAGGAGCGGACACCGGGACTCAAAGAAGCCTTGGCCGCGCTATTGCCCCTCGTGAAAGCACAGAAAGACCAATTTAATACCCAGGGCATTACCAACCAGCTTTGGGCCCTGGCAAAACTGGTGGACAGCGGGCAGGAGCAGACACCAGATCTCGACGAGGCCGTGGCCGCGCTGTTGCTCCTCGTGAACGCACAGAAAGACCAATTTAATGCCCAGGGCATTACCAACCTGCTGTGGGCCATGGCGAAACTGGTGGATAACAGGCATGAATTGACACCAGGGCTCAAAGAGGCTGTGGCCACACTGTTACCCCAACTGAACGCAAAAGAAAACCAATTTATTCCTCAGCATATCGCCAACCTGCTGTGGGCCATGGCAAAACTGGTGGACAACGGGCAGGAACAGACACCAGAACTCAACAAGGCCGTGGCCGCACTGTTGCCCCGCGTGAACACACAGAAAGCTAACTTTAAACGACAGGAAATCGCCAACCTGCTGTGGGCTATGGCGAAACTGGTGGACAACAGGCAAAAGCGAACACCAGAGCTCAACGAGGCGGTGGCTGCGCTGTTGCCCCACGTGAGCGCACAGAAAGCTAACTTTAAACCGCAGGGTATCGCCAACCTGCTGTGGGCCATGGCAAAACTGGTGGACAACGGGCAGGAGCGAACACCAGGGCTCAACAAGGCCGTGGCCGCGCTGTTGCACCACGTAAACGCACATAAAGACCAATTTATTCCTCAGCAGATCGCCAACCTGCTGTGGGCCATGGCAAAACTGGTGGACAACGGGCAGGAGCGAACACCAGGGCTCAACAAGGCCGTGGCCGCGCTGTTGCCCCACGTAAACGCACATAAAGACCAATTTATTCCTCAGCAGATCGCCAACCTGCTGTGGGCCATGGCAAAACTGGTGGACAACGGGCAGGATAGGACTCCAGAGCTTAAAGAGGCCGTGGCCGCACTGTTGCCACAAGTGAACGCACAGAAAGATAACTTTAAACCACAGGGTATCGCCAACCTGCTGTGTGCCATGGCGAAACTGGTGGATAGCGGGCAGGAGCGGACATCAGAGTTTAATGATGCCGTGGCTGCGCTGTTGCCTCACGTGAACCCAGTGAAGAACCCATTTAATGCCCAGGGAATCGCCATCCTGCTGTGGGCCATGGCGAAACTGGTGAACAACGGGCAGGAGCGAACACCAGAGTTTAATGAGGCCGTGGCCGCGCTGTTGCAACACGTCAATACAGAGAAAGCCAACTTTAAACCACGAGAAATCGCCAACCTGCTGTGGGCCGTGGCGAAACTGGTGGACAACGGGCAGGATAGGACACCAAAGCTTAGAGAGACCGTGGCCGTGCTATTGCGCCACGTGAACACACAGAAAGCTAACTTTAAACCAAAGGAAATCGCCAATCTGCTGTGGGCCGCGGCGAAACTGGGTGAGTTCATTGAGCTGCATAGGGTTACCTCTATGTTCGAGTCGCTTGTTCACCGAATCAGTGAAAGCCCTCAGCTTTTACAGCAAGACATATTGATGTCTCTCTGGGGAGTAATGGTTTGCTGTGCCAGATTGTCTCTGGACTCCAATAACAATAACTGGCTTGAAAAGTACATGGAGGACCTCTTTACTCGTGTGGCAAATACACCCTCAGGCAATGAAGAGAATCAATACATCATTGCCATGGCCGCAAGTTGGCTTGGCAGAGCGTGCCCGGTCGTCCCCCATTACCAGACTATCCGATCAAAACGTCAATCTGACGTTCGCGATCAACTCCAATCATACTTTCCCTCTTTGCAGATTGAAGAAGAAAAGAGTCTGAACTTACTGCCTCCGGTTGACCTGCTACTGCCAGATCACAACATGGTAATTGAAATTCAGGGACCGTCACATTTCGTGGGTGGTGATTTCAAAACCAGGAATGGTTCGACTCTGCTGAAAATCGCACTGTTGCAAAAAGCAGGATTTGAGGTCATTGAAATTCCGGTTAACAGGCTTTGGAATCAGGATTTAATAAAACGATGTATTGATCAAATAAAGACCAGGACAGGCATCCCGCCACAGGGTCATGACTCTGTATCACTTAAAAGAGAGTGGGCAGATGAGGCATACGTTACTGCTGATAAAGGCAGGCAACCCTCAGATCACGGTTACTTGACTGCCGAAGAACATTCAGGGGAGCAACCCGGTAAACCCGCAAAGAGGAAGAAAACAAACATCCAGTAATCGCCTTCCTCCCATCATGACTCAAGAACCTTTTACACATTCCGGGAAGGAATGCCAGCGTTGAACGCCTGTTGACCATGCATCTCGCCCCGGATGATTTGAAAATAACAGATTGGTGGCATCAGGAGTAGATGGTTTACCACAACCGCTTATCTTTATAAACTTTTCCGAAAAATGAACTTCTGAGCAGAACAGCAGTCTGTTTTTTATATTTTCATGAATTAATGAAATATAATTATGGATAGAAGCTCTGCTGGTATCAGTGGTCAATACACAAGATCAAATAATGATTACAACCGAGAGAATGACCATGCCGCTTCTTCAAGGCGCGGACGATATAGACATACCACAGTCAGGCCATGGGATAATCCCCACCGCACAGCCCCGAGGCATAATGAACTTTACCTTTCTTCTTTCACACGCTCTTCTCAACATCTACAGTACCGTTCAGTAAACCCTGCTCAAGATTTTAATGCCCTCATCAAACCAGAAATAATGGATGGTCTGGTGCGTAAATCGGATCGTTTCGGTCATCGCTATGATGGGAGAGACCACGGCCTATATGCCAGTTTAATTAAAAAATACACGTCAGCGTTTAAAAGACCTTTAAATCGAGCGGAACAAAGCCAGCTGATGCGTTTACTGCAAAATTTCACAGCAACGCGGAGCTGGAATTGGCGAAGCCTGACGACAACACTGCACTCATTGACTTCAGCGGGTGTTTTTACCCCTCATAAACCCATGGATGAGCGTGTTAAGCGTACTCAAGCCGCCTTATTGTCGACGCTACTGGATGCAATAATATTCAAGTGCAACCAAAAGCCTCCCGCCAGGGATATTGATGCCCGGGGAATCGCCAACCAGCTGTGGGCCATGGCGAAACTGGTGGACAGCGGGCAGGAGCGAACACCAGGGCTCAACGAGGCTGTGGCCGCACTGTTGCCCCACTTGAACGCACATAAAGACCAATTTATTCCTCAGCATATTGCCAACCTGCTGTGGGCTATGGCGAAACTGGTAAACAGCGGGCAAGAGCGAACACCAGAGCTCAACGAGGCTGTGGCCGAACTGTTGCCCCACGTGAACGCACATAAAGACCAATTTATTCCTCAGCATATTGCCAACCTGCTGTGGGCTATGGCGAAACTGGTGGACAACGGGCAGGAACGAACACCAGGGCTCAATGAGGCCGTGGCCAGGCTATTGCCCCTCGTGAACGCACAGAAAGCTCACTTTAAACCACAGGAAATCGCCAACCTGCTGTGGGCCATGGCAAAACTGGTGAACAACGGGCAGGAGCAGACACCAGAGTTCAACGAGGCCGTGGCCGCGCTGTTGCCCAATGTGAACGCATATAAAGACCAATTTAATGCCCAGGAAATCGCCAATCTGCTATGGGCCATGGCAAAACTGGTGGATAACAGGCATGAGTTGACACCAAGGCTCAAAGAGGCTGTAGCCGCACTGTTGCCCCACGTGAACACAAAAAAAAACCAATTTATTCCCCAGTATATCGCCAATCTGCTGTGGGCCATGGCAAAACTGGTGGACAACGGGCAGGAACAGACACCAGAGTTCAACGAGGCCGTGGCCGCGCTGTTGCCACACGTGAAAGCACAGAAAGACCAATTTAATGCCCAGGGCATTACCAACCTGCTGTGGGCCATGGCGAAACTGGTAGATAACAGGCATGGGTTGACACCAGGGCTCAAAGAAGCTGTGGCCGCACTGTTGCCCCATGTGAACACAAGGAAAGCCCACTTTAACCCACAGAAAATCGTCAACCTGCTGTGGGCCATGGCGAAACTGGTGGACAACAGGCACGAGCAAACACCAGAACTCAACGAGGCCGTGGCCGTACTGTTGCCCCAAGTGAGCTCACAAAAAGCTAACTTTTCACCACAGGGTATCGCCAACCTGCTGTGGGCCATGGCGAAACTGGTGGACAACGGGCAGAAGCGGACACCGGGGCTCAATGAGGCCGTGGCCAGCCTATTGCTCAACGTGAACGCACAGAAAGCTAACTTTAACCCACAGGAAATCACCAACATGCTATGGGCCACGGCGAAACTGGTGGACAACGGGCAGGAGCGGACACCGCTGCTCAAAGAGGCAGTGGCCGTGCTGTTGCCACAAACGGACCCAGAGAAAGCTGACTTTAACCCACAGGCAATCGCCAACCTGCTGTGGGCCATGGCGAAACTGCTGGACAACGGGCAGGATAGGACACCAAAGCTTAAAGAGGCCGTGGCCGCGCTGTTGCCACACGTGAACGCACAGAAAGATAACTTTACACCACAGGGTATCGCCAACCTGCTGTGGGCCATGGCGAAACTGGTGAATAGCGGGCAGGAGCGGACACCAGAGTTTAACGAGGCCGTGGTCGCGCTGTTGCGCCACGTGAACACACAGAAAGCTAACTTTATACCACAGGAAATCGCCAATCTGCTGTGGGCCACTGCGAAACTGGTGGATAGCGGACAGGAGCAGACACTAGTGTTTAACGAGGCCGTGGCCGCGCTGTTGCGCCTCGTGAACACACAGAAAGCTAACTTTATACCACAGGAAATCGCCAATCTGCTGTGGGCCACTGCGAAACTGGGTGAGTTCGTTGAGCTGAACGTGGTTACCTCTATGTTTGAATTGCTTGTTTACCGAATCAGTGAAAACCCTCAGCTCTCACAGCAAGACCTATTGATGTCTCTCTGGGGAGTGATGGTTTGCTGTGCCAGATTGTCTCTGGACTCCAATAACAATAACTGGTTTGAAAAACAAATGGATGACCTGTTGACTCGTGTGGAAAATTCATCCCCGGACAATGAAGAGGATCAACGCATCATTGCCATGGCCGCAAATTGGCTTGGAAGGGCGTGCCCCGTCGTCCCCCGTTACCAGACTACCATGTCAAAACGTCAATCCGGCTTTCACGATCAACTCCAATCATGCTTTCCCTCTTTGCAGATTGAAGAAGAAAAGAGTCTGAACTCACTGCCTCCGGTTGACCTGCTACTGCCAGATCACAACATGGTGATTGAAGTTCAGGGACCGTCACATTTCGTGGGTGGTGATTTCAAAACCAGGAATGGTTCGACTCTGCTTAAAATCGCACTGTTGCAAAAAGCAGGATTTGAGGTCATTGAAATTCCGGTTAACAGGCTTGGGAATCAGGATTTAATGAAACCATACATTGATCAAATAAAGACCGGGACAGGCATCGCGCCACAGGAGCATGGTTCTATATCACTTAAAAGAGAGTGGGCAGATGAGGCATACGTTACTACTGATAAAGGCGGGCAACCCTCAGATCACGGTTACTTAACCGCCGAAGAACATTCAGAAGAGCAAACCGGCAAACCAGGAAATAGCAAGAAAACAAACAGCCAGTAATCCCCTCCTTTCGACCCATGAACCGTTTTCACATTCCAGCAAAATGAACTTCTGAACAGAACAGCAGTCTGCTTTTTATATTCTCATGAATTAATGAAATATAATTATGGATAGAAGATCTGCTGGTATCAGTGGTAAATACACAAGATCAGGTAATGATTACAACCAACCGAAAGGCCATGCCCCTTCTTCAGGGCGTGGACGATATAGACATGCCACAGTCAGACAGTGGGATAATACCCCACGCACAACTCCGGGGCGTAATAAATTTTACCATTCTTCTGCCGCAAGCCCTTCTCAATATCTACTGCACCGTTCAGTAAACCCTGCTCAAGATTTTAATGCTCTCACCCAACAGGAAATAATGGATGGTCTGGTGAGTAAATCGTATCGTTTCGGTCATCGCTATGATGGGAGAGATCACGGCCTATATGCCAGTTCAATTAAAAAATACACGTCAGCGTCTAAAAGACCTTTAAATCGAGCGGAACAAAGCCAGCTGATGTGTTTGCTGCAAAATTTCACAGCAACGCGGAGCTGGAATTGGCGAAGCCTGACGACAACACTGCACTCATTTACTTCAGCGGGTGTTTTTACCCCTCACAGCCCCTTGGATGAGCGTGTCAAGCTTACTCAAACTGCCTTATTGACAACACTGCTTGATGCAATAATATTCAAGTGCAACCAAAAACCTGAAGCCAGCTATGTTGGTGCCCAGGAAATCGCCAACATGCTTTGGGCTATGGCGAAACTGGTAGACAGCGGGCAGGAGCGAACACCAGGGCTCAACGCGGCTGTGGCCGCACTGTTGCCCCACGTGAACGCACAGAAAGACCAATTTATTCCTCAGCATATTGCCAACCTGCTGTGGGCCATGGCGAAACTGGTGGACAACGGGCAGGAGCGAACACCAGGACTCAATAAGGCCGTGGCCAGGCTATTGCCCGACGTGAACGCACAGAAAGCTCACTTTAAACCACAGGAAATCGCCAACCTGCTGTGGGCCATGGCGAAACTGGTGGACAACGGGCAGGAGCAGACACCAGAGTTCAACGAGGCCGTGGCCGCGCTGTTGTCCCGGGTAAACGCACATAAAGACCGATTTAATGCACAGGGTATTACCAACCTGCTGTGGGCCATGGCGAAATTGGTGGACAACGGCCAGCAGCGGACACCAGGGCTCAACGAGGCCGTAGCCGCACTGTTACCCCACGTGAACGCACAGCAAAACCAATTTAATCTCCAGGCTGTCACCAATCTGCTGTGGGCCATGGCAAAATTGGTGGATAACGGGCAGGAGCAGACGCCAGAGCTCAACGAGGCTGTGGTTGCGCTGTTGCCCTGCGTGAACGCACAGAAAGCTCACTTTAAACCACAGGAAATCGCCAACCTGCTTTGGGCCATGGCGAAACTGGTGGACAACGGGCAGGAGCAGACACCAGAGTTCAACAAGGCCGTGGCCGTGCTGTTGTCCCGGGTAAACGCACATAAAGGCCGATTTAATGCACAGGGTATTACCAACCTGCTGTGGGCCATGGCGAAATTGGTGGACAACGGCCAGCAGCGGACACCAGGGCTCAACGAGGCCGTGGCCGCGCTGTTGCCCCACGCCAACGCACAGAAAGACCAATTTAATGCCCAGGGTGTCACCAACCTGCTGTGGGCCATGGCAAAACTGGTGGATAACGGGCAGGAGCAGACGCCAGAGCTCAACGAGGCTGTGGTTGCGCTGTTGCTCTGTGTGTACGCACAGAAAGCTCACTTTAAACCACAGGAAATCACCAACCTGCTGTGGGCCATGGCAAAACTGGTGGACAACGGGCAGGAGCGGACACCAGGGCTCAAAGAGGCTGTGGCCGCATTGTTGCCCCATGTGAACGCAAAAAAAAACCAATTTATTCCTCAGCATATCGCCAACCTGCTGTGGGCCATGGCAAAACTGGTGTACAACGAGCAGGGACAGACACCAGAACTCAATGAGGCCGTGGCCGCGCTGTTGCCCCAAGTGAACGCACAGAAAGCTAACTTTAACCCACAGGAAATCGCCAATCTTCTTTGGGCCATGGCGAAACTGGTGGACAACGGGCAGGGACAGACACCAGAACTCAACGAGGCCGTGGCCGCGCTGTTGCCCCAAGTGAAGGCACAGAAAGCTAACTTTAACCCACAGGAAATCGCCAATCTTCTTTGGGCCATGGCGAAACTGGTGGACAACGGGCAGGAGCAAACACCAGAACTCAACGAGGCCGTGGCCGCACTGTTGCCCCATGTGAGCACACAGAAAGCTAACTTTACACCACAGGGTATCGCCAACCTGCTGTGGGCCATGGCGAAACTGGTGGACAACGGGCAGGAGCGGACACCGCAGCTCAAAGAGGCCGAGGCCGTGCTGTTACAAGTGAACCCAGAGAAAGCTGACTTTAAACCACAGGAAATCGCCAACCTGCTGTGGGCCATGGCGAAACTGCTGAACAACGGGAAGAATAGAACACCAAAGCTTAAAGAGGCCGTGGCCGCGTTGTTGCCCCACGTGAACGCACAGAAAGATAACTTTACACCACAGGGTAACGCCAACCTGCTGTGGGCCATGGTGAAACTGGTGGATAGCGGGCAGGAGCGGACACCAGAGCTTAACGAGGCCGTGGCCGCGCTGTTGCGCAACGTGAACGCACAGAAAGCTAACTTTAACCCACAGGAAATCACCAACCTGCTGTGGGCCACGGCGAAACTGGGTGAGTTCGTTGAGCTGAACGTGGTTACCTCTATGTTTGAATCGCTTGTTTACCGAATCAGTGAAAACCCTCAGCTCTCACAGCAAGACATATTGATGTCTCTCTGGGGAGTGATGGTTTGCTGTGCCAGATTGTCTCTGGACTCCAGTAACAATAAC